>JAIKVL010000006.1 GCA_024685775.1 Clostridia bacterium
CGTCGTCGCGGAGCTCATAAAGAAGTTTCAGTACAACACGTCGGAGCCTCGCGCGGTGTTCCTCTCTATGTTCGGTTACGAGGACGGGGGCGCCTTTATGCAGGCTTTCCGTGACGTGCTTGACGGCGAGACGAAGGCGGGGGCTATTCGCTTGGAGCTCATCACAAAGATCGACGAGTTTATGCGCGATCATAAGAACTACAAGAAGCGCCTCGCAAACGACACGATCACGGTCGCCGGGCACGAGATCAACGTGCAGGTCGCGATCTCCCTCTATATGCTGTCCGTGCAAGAGCACTCCATCCCCGGACTCAAGGAGGGCGGATGGGGATATACCGACAGCAAGGGCTATTGGGTGGACTGCGGCACATTGACCGACGAAGACATCAAAGCGCTTGCACGCGCGCTTTCCGAGGCTGACAAGGATTTCGTGAAGACTCTCCGCGCTTTCTTCGACAAGGGCGGCGAGTATATGAAGGCAACGGACGAACTGCTCAAAGGCTATTCGACGATCACTTTGGAGAATAGCGATTACTTCCCGATCATTCGTTACTCAAAGGATAGGGCGGAGAGCATAGACAAGAATTATATGCTGGCACTCTCGAACGCCTCCGTGCAAAATATGGGGATCACAAAGACGAGGACGGAAAACAAGCTCCGTCTCGACGTCCACCCGATCTTGTCCGTGGTGGAGCGCCACGCGAAGCAGATCGGACAATACGCAGGGCTCGCCGTGCCGATCAAGACGATACAGCAGGTCTATAACTGCAACGTGTCGCAAGTGAAGGGCGGCGGCTCCGTGTCTATCCGCAACACTATAAACGAAAAGGTGTGGAACGGCTTCGACAGGTATTTCACAAACTGGCTCGCCGACGTTCAAGGAATGGGGAAGTCGCGCTCTCAAATGGATAACTTCGTGGATCGCATCAGAAGTAACTTTGCGAAGTTCCAGCTCGGCGCGAATATTAAAGTCGTGCTCTCGCAGATGGCGTCTTTCCCGACGTCGTTTTGCGTTCTCTCGGCTCCGGCGATGGTGCGAGCGTATGGTCACAAGCCCAACCTTAATAATATGGATAAATATTGCGCGTGGGCGCGCGTGCGTAATAGTGACCACGGCGTAGTGCTCGCTGAAGGCAACCTCGACAAGATCGGCGCCGTCGGCGACGTGTTCACGAAACCGATACAATGGACGGACCGTCTGACGATCGGCTTCTTGTGGAACGCCTGCCAATGCGAGGTGGAGGCGAAGCATAAAGGAGATGCCGCATACAAGTTCGGCACCGAGGCGAATATGGAAGAGGCGGGGGTGCTTCTTGAAGAGGTCGGACGCCTTACGCAGCCAAACTATACGCAAACTGAAAGATCGGCAATGCAACGGAGCGACAATCAGATCGCGAAGAGTCTCTCGATGTTCTTCTCCGTCCCGTTGAAGCAATACTCTCGTTTGATCGAGTCCATCGGTCGCGTGCGTGCCTTGCGCTATAAGAAGAACGTCCTGCACGAAAATGTCTCCGCTGCAGAGATGAACGCCGCGAGAAAAGGTCTCGCCAAGGCGGCGACGGCTGTCACGGTGGCGAACCTTATATATGCGCTCATGGGGCAGCTCGTGAAGTTCTTGCTCAACAAAGACCGCAAGGACAAAGACGGCGAGGAGATCGGATGGGTCGAGGATTTCTTCAAAGATTTCGCATCCACCTCGATCGGTATGATCCCGCTCGTGAAAGAGGTCTACAACGTTTTCAACGGGTACGAGGTAGAAGAGGCTGTCACTTCGACGATCAACGACTTCGTTAAAGGCGCGAAGGGCGCGGTTGAGCTGCTCGGAACGATCGGAGACGACGAACCGCACGAGGCGAGAGACTATGCAAAACCGCTCCGCGACTTTATCTATGCGTCCGGGCAGATCCTCGGGATCCCGACAAGAAACCTCTACAGTCTCACTTTCGGCATCGTGAACCGCTTCGACGAGAGCGAGGCTTACAAGTGGAACTCTCTCTTCTACGCGCAGAACTATGTAAAGGATCTGAAGAAGGCGATCGAGGAAGGTGACGAGGGCAAAGCATCGACAATCGTCGGTCTTATGATGAAGGACGACGGTATGACCTCCACGTCGCCGCTCGTAAATAAGAAGCTCCGCGAGCTTTACGGGAAAGGCTATACCGTCCTCCCGAAGACGGTCCGCGACAGCATTACCTACGAAGGTGAGACGATCAAGCTCTCCGCGAAGAGTCAAAAGGCTTTCAAAGACACTTACAGCGGCGCGAATAAGGAAGTCGAAAACTTGATAAAGGCGTCCTATTTCAACAAGCTCTCGGAAGAGGTGCAGGCGAAGTCTATCAAATGGATCTACGACTATTACTACGAGAGCGCCGTCTGCGAGACCGTGGGCGAGGAGAGCAACTCGAAGAAGATGCTCTTCGCCGAGACGATGCCAGTCAGCAAGTTCGCTATGTCGATCGCGGCGTGCTCCGCCGTCGAAGGAAAGGTCGACAAGAAGGGCAACACGATCGCCGGGACGAAGAAGGCGGAGGTGATGAAGCTGCTGAACAAGCTCTCGCTCACTCGTGCAGAGAAGGCGTTGATCCTCGCGTACCTCGGGTACTCGGTGGACGATTATGCCGAGCTCATAAAGAGTTATATTCGCAGGATTGGGCTCTCAAAGGCACAGCAAAAAGCCTTCCTTGCATACTGCGGTTTGTGATAATTTTGTGACAATTATATCAAATAGCACAATATGTCGTATTAAAATAATGATATCAAATACAACATATTGGATATAGGAGAATCCCTATCTCTCCGCCAGTTTAGAAAAAGTCGGGTTTATCCGACTTTTTTAATGCAAACTTAACGATAGGGATTTGAACGAGAGCGTTAAGAAAAGGCGCCTTGATTTGGCGCGTTTTTAGCGGCTGACCGAAGTTGAGCAAAAGGCAAATTACAAGCAAAAACGTTATGCCTTTTGCGAAACAAGAGCAAATCCCTATCTCTCCGCCAAAAAGAACCTAAATTGAACACGCTTCAATTTAGGTTCTTTTTTATCCAAACCGCAAGGTTTGGCATATCATCACACCTTCAGGTGTGTATATCATCAAGGTGCTTGCGCCTTGTATAATGAACGACTATCAAACGTGTGCGACGTATTAGAAAAAGTGCGAATAAAAGCAATGGAAGGTTTTGAACGAGCTTAATTATTCATTTTACGTTACTACCGCTCCGCCAAAAGGATCACTTGAGGTTCGTTTTTTAGCTGTTATAATCATAAGCGATTTTATTTTTCTTTTTTCCTTCTAAGTTCAAGATAAAGCCCTCTTCAACTTTGCACCATTGGTGCTTATGCTTTTCCGGCAAACTATCTCTGATCGTTTCATCATCACAATGGTTATCTTTTACAAGTTCAAGATCCTTGATTTTTATTCCGATGCATATGTCATCTTTAAGTTGAAAGATATTCTCCTCTTTACTCATGAAGTCTTTATCATATGCTCTTTGATCTTGAAAGTTCACAAAAAAACTATCCCAACGGATATCCGCTTCAATGATCGTCCCGATCATACCCATTTTTATTCCTTGCTTTTCGTAATTATTGTTAATTACTTTAACTTCATCCAACAGTTTCATTCCTGCCACCCCCCAATCGGTGTATTCATTTTGATTTTTCCATTCGGGAAAACCAAAACCATGTAATTCGTTTTCAATTTGTAGGTTTTCCCTTCTTTTTCGTTTGCCCCGGGGATATCGACAAATATGTTGATTTTACAACCATATCGTGAGATATTTTGAATCAGATATTTCCCGTAAAAATATGCCTCCTTCGTTTTTTGCAACAAGACGTTAACAAAAGCATCATATTCCCCATTATGATATCCCATAGCCTCGAGCCATCCTGATTTCGATTCATACAAATACTGAGTTTTCCCAATGGGAACAATCATTTGTATTTCCGAGATATCGTTTGGCTGTATTGGGATTTCCTTACAGTGGCATCTGGAATGATACAATCCGAGGGTAAGCCCTTTACTCAAACAGTCAACAATATTATCCAAAGAATAATTCATCGTTTCAGGCTTCTTCCCATGCTCATTTTTAAACCAACATTGATTCACGGCAACACATTTAACACAATGATTCTCGGTAGTTCCTTCGATGATGCCCGTGTCATACCCGTAATCATCCAGTGTTATCGTATTTTTATCGTCAACCACTTGGATCCAATTCCCAAGAGCTTTTTCAAACTCAATCATATTATACAAGACCTCCCTCACGAAAAGCAAAAGGTTGGAGAAACTCCGGCATTTCTTCAACCTTCAATTACATTATACCATATCATTTTTCGAAACAGGTAATTTTGTGACACCGTGTTTTCAAAATACAATTTTGATTACTATCTCTCCGCCATTAGATACAAAAACGAACCCCAAGGATCACTTGAGGTTCGTTTTTGTTAGATAACTTTTTTAAACAATTCTTAAATCACTCGTTTTGACTGCGACTGCACTATCGTAAGCCGCAGCTTCTTTCGGCTCATAGAAATCCACTTCCACCTTCCCCGAAACAACGCTGTCATCCACAACACATCCGACCGCAGCCTTGTGTATGCCGAACTTAGCGTAGCACTCTCTTTCGACGATCAATTGCACCCGATCACCGATCGAGAATGGTAGAGTATCCAAAATAGTTTTTGCATTGGCATAGACCTTTTCTAAATCCGAAAAGATCTCTTTTTTAATCTCTTCGGGCAATTGTTCGCTTTCAACGATCAAGTCACTCTGCTCTAATTCTCTGATAATATACTCGCCCAGAATCTTCGGATGAAAGAACAAAACTTCGGCAGTATGCGCAAAGACCTTCAGCACTATCCCGTGCGTATCTTTCTGAAGTCCCGGTTCCGCCTTGAGCTTTTCGTTGTTTATCCTTATCAAATCAGCTTTTTTCATTTTATCCATCCTCCGAAAGGGGTAATAAGTACGATCTCACCCTCGGGTCGCAGCATCCATCCCGAATAGAACGTCTTTGAGCTTAGCGAGACGGGGATCGCCAACTGTTGTCCGTGTTCATCAAGTTTCTTTCTTTTATATTGTCCGCATAGTTCAAACGCTCGGATCGTAGATCCTTCGCGCGCTTTGGCTAAAAACGCCGCACTGTGGCGTTTTCTTAACGCGTCGAGCCTTATCTCTCCGCCATTAGCGACAAAAACGAACCCCCGGGTTTACTTGAGGTTCGTTTTTGTTTTCCTATTTAATTATTCGTTATCGGGAATCACCTTTAAGTCTTCGACCCGAACGCCGACATCTTTCTCCGTCGTGCAATATATCCCGTCTTTATCTTGATAAATCTCACCATCAAAATACACGAGGACGTAGCCATTACGTTCTTCGCCCATAATCGTCCCTTTATCTCCTACTTCAACTCCGGCTTCTCTGTATTCTGTCCTTTCTTTTATTAGTTTTACTCTATCCAGTTCTTTCATTTTTTACCTCCGTATGGCGTAGCCAAAACCAATTCGCCGTCGGGGTATGCCATCCATCCGCTCACGAAAGACACAGTTTCTCCTGTGTCCTTTGTTTTTAAGTGTATCACAATATTGATCCTTTGTCCATACCCATCTCTTTTTCCCAAAACATACTCTCCGCATTGAAATGCTATTTGTGCTTGCCTGTCAATCTCTTTCTTTAACGTCTCGGCATTAATGATCGAAAATCCCCATTCTTCAAATAACGTTTTTTTTCCTTTATCTTTGCCTTGGTTAAACACGTATTTTGTATACTTTTCTATTGCGCTTCGGGTCTGAACGTTTAGCCCCCCAACTTCTTCATAGTAACAATGGCAATGTTCGTGCAATGGATTCTCAGGACAATTCCCTTTAACAAAACAACATCCGTTCATATTAAGACAACTTGCACAGTGTCTTGTATTTACAGCAGGGTTTTCAGCATAATTCTTTCTTTCTGCCGCTGTCTTTGCGGGCATTGATCCCGGATGGATCCATTTTACCCATTCGCAAGAAAGCATCTTTTTTACATAATCATTTGCTTGCGATAATTCCATATTCTCCTCCTTTCTATAATACAAAAGGTTGGAGAAACTCCGGCATTTCTTCAACCTTCAATTACATTATACCATATCATTTTTCGAAACAGGTAATTTCGTGACACCGAGTTTTCAAAATTCGATTTTGGTTACTACCGCTCCGCAAAAAAAATGCAGGAAACGATTCCTGCATTCGATTTTCCTATTTCTTTGATTCGTTTTTTTTATTGATTCGCGGTGGGTCAGCGCCCCATAAGCGCGTGAACGGCGCGCCATGCTTTATCCGCATAGAAGCGGTGACCTTCTTCGCCGATGACGTGCGTCAAGCGGTCGCCGAAGCCCAAAAAATCGTAGGCGCGTTTGCCTTGCTCGAAGCAGGCTTTCGCGCCCGCGAGCGGGAAGATCTTGTCTTCCGCGCCGTTGACTTGGACGTAGAATTTGGGGCAAGCCATCGCGATGAGGTCGCCCATATCGAAGTATAAGCCGATGCGCGGAACGTAATTGCAGGAGCAGTGGTGCATCGCGCCGATCGAATCCTTAAAGGTGCAGACGGCGCAAGAGGGCATCGCGAGTTTGATCCTGTCTTCAAGCGCGGCGGCGTATGCGGTTGCCGTTCCGCCTCCGGAGTTGCCCGTCAGGCAGATCGCGTTCGCGTCCACCTTGTCCGAAAAATAGGTCTCGACCGCGTCGATCATCTGACAGACGTCCCAAACGCGTTCGCCGATCGTCGTCCGCCCCATTAAAAGCGCGGTCATCGCGGGTTCCAAGCAAGCGTCAAGCTCTTTATTCGGGTTTTTCAGTTCTCCGAACGAACGCTGTTCCATGCAGATCGCGGCGAATCCTTCTCGGACGGCGCGAATGCAAAAATCGCGGTTTCCGTTTTTGATCGAAAGCGCGTCCTTTTCCTGCTTGACGATGCCGAGGGAAATATACATGCCGGGGGAATGCCCTTGCAGGCAGATGATCAGAGGAGGCTTCTTGACTCCGTCGGGAAGCAACAGATGCGCCGGAACGTAATAGCCGGGTTCGGTTTGGATGGTGAATCGGGTCTCCGTGTAGCCCGTTTGCTTCTTCTCCCATTCGACGGAAAGACCAAGCGCCGCCGTCTGCATCCGATCGGTCCCGATGAGTTCCCGCAGCTTTTCGCGCGCCGCTTTTTGCCACGTTTTCAAATCGCCGCCGTCGTAACTCATAGACGGCTTGATCTGTCGGAAAAGTTCTCGTTCGTAATCATACGTGCATTTCATTCGGCGCATCCTCCTCGAAATCGGGATATAGAACCCGAATTCCGTTATAGTTTAGCATATTATTTGAAAAGTTTGCAAAGTTTTCGCTTCGCTTGTCTATCGACGAATTTCGCGAGTTCGGATTTGGGAAAGGGGTTTCCGTGCCCGGGGTATAATAACTTGCCGTCCGTCGCGAGCAGCCGCCTCCAACTCTCCGTGAGCTTTTCGTTATCTTCGATCCAAAGAGGGGAGTAGCCCGTCGCGCCCGCGCCGTTCATACAAATATCGCCGACGAAGATCTTATCGTCCACCGTGAAGCAGAGATCGTTATCGGTGTGACCGTGCAGGACGAAAAAGCGGACGCCTTCTTCCGCAAGCGGCTGCGTTTCGGCGTCGATCGCACCCTCGACGCTCGGCGGGTCGAACGTCTGAAAACGCGGGGTCGCCGCAGAGATGCGATTCAGTAAGAACGTGCTTTTGCGCGAAATGAAAACGTTTTGTTCGTTTTTCCCCAACAAAAGCCGCTCTTTTTCGGCAGGTAAGTAAAGGAGCGTCGCGCCCGTGTCCGCAAGGATCTTTTTCAGAAAGCCCGCGTGATCGGCGTGAACGTGCGTTAGGACGACGTAGCGGATCGAGGATAATTCGATCCCGTTTCGCTTCGCTTTTCGAATAAAACGCCCGTAATCGAAAGAATAGCCCGAGTCGACGAGCAGCCAACCGTCCTTTATTTCGATCAAATAGGCGTTTGCGTAGAACGTTCCCAAGTTCAAAACCGTTTTCATATCGTTTCGTGCGTTTCGTTTTCGGATCGAAGGGGTCCCGAGCCCTTAAAATTTCTCTTCGCAGTACGAGCGGAAAAACCGCGCCATATCCTTCGTCCAAGCGGAGAGAACGGTCGCGGCTTCGGCGTTCTCGTTCAGTTCGAGCGAACCGTCGGACATCCCGTGGCCGCCTTTCGGATAGACGTGGATCTCGTAGGGAACGCCGTGCTCGGCGAGGGCGAGGGCATAGCGCAAACTGTTCGCGGCGGGGACGAGATTATCCGTTGCCGTCGTCCAGAGGAAGGTCGGCGGCGTCTGCTTCGAGATGAGGTTTTGCGCCTTCAAAACGCCTTTGAGACGCTCTTTTTCCGCGCTTTCATAAGAGAATAGGAGATTTTCGAAAGATTCGTCGTGATCGTCGATCACGGGGTAAGAAAGCCCGACCGCGGTAACGGCGCAATCGAGCAGAACGCCCGCGCGCTCGCTCAACGATGGAAATTCGCTCGAATAATCCGCGACGAGGTGACCGCCCGCCGAAAAACCGACGGCAAAGATCTCTTTCGGGTTTACGTTCAGCCGCTTCGCGTTTTTGCGGATGAAATCGATCGAGGACGCAAGCTCGAAAAGTTGCTCGGGATAAGCCGCGCCTTGCTCTCGGCAAAGATAATTCAAGATCGCAACTTGATAGCCTTTGGCGAAAAAGTCCGCGGCGATCGGCTCGGCTTCGCGCTTCGCGACGCCCCAATACGCGCCGCCGGGGACGACGATGACCATTGGACGCGCCCAGCCTTCTTTGATCCCAAACGGGCAATCTATTGCGAGGATCCGCAGGTAGCCGCCCGAAAGGAAAGGGTATTGATCTTTTAACTCTATGGTTTCGAATTTCATACGTTTTATCCCGAATGACGTCACGCCGCTTTGATCGGTCGATTTTGATCTTTCGCCGCCTTATGGCGGCGAGGCGCGCGTCGCGTTGATACTATTATAATAACGTAGTCAAAAAAAAGCAAGCCCCGCGAGGTTCGAAATGCGGGGCTTGCGAATGCGAATGGATGGTGGTTCGGTCGGTTTACCAATTATACAGGTCGTAGACCGAGATCGCGCGCGAAGAGGGAATATCCGAGGGCGCGTAATCCTGCGACTTATTCCAAATCGTCGCGTGATCGCTCTTTTTGACGCGCAGGAACATAAAGCCCGCGACCGTCTTTCCGGAATTAACGGCGCTCCAATTTACCGTGTAGGTGTCGCTACCCGCCTCGGTCTTCACCATATCGTAGGTAGCCGCGGCGGCGCCGCCCTCGTACCAAACGTAGACGCAGGCGTCCGCGACCGAAGAATCGAACCAACCGACGTTGATCCGAACGGTGAGCGCGTAATAGGGCGTTCTCTCGTCCGCGGGGATCTCGGTGAGATCGCCGCTCGAAAGGGCGATCGAGTGATTCGAGGGGATCGAGGTGATTTCGCCCGTCTTGTTGTACATATAGGTTCCCGCGGCATTCATTCGGATGACGACGACTTTGGAAATCGTCTTGGCGGCGTTCGTCTGAACGGTGTAAGAATTCGCCGCCGTCCGCGTCATCGCCGCCCCGGGGTAGGGGGCGTTCGTCGAAGAATCGGAATAGGTGATGAAGATATTTGCGCGGCAATCGTCCGATTCAAACCAAGAGACGCCCGCGGTGTTGACGCTCAAAACGCCGTCCCAAGCCGCGGAAGATGCGGAAATCGCAACGACTTTTGCGGACGGACGAACGGAATAAGCGGCGAATGCGCCGCCTACGAACGTCGTGCAGACCAGTAGGGCTGCGAGGAATAATGCAATTTTCGTGATACGGTTCGTTTGCATATTTCTCCTTTTTGATTCGTCAAGCCGATCCGATCATCAAATATCGGTATTCGGCGATTTCTCCGCTTCACTTCGTTTCGGTCGAAATGACATTAGGTTATGCCTGTGCGTCCTCTTCTTTTTGTCATGTTGAGCCGCCGAAGGCGTGTCGAAACATCTCAACCGCTTTGGGCGTGCTGCTTCGCATTAGGGGATCCTTCGACTTCGCTCAGGATGACGAGGGGGAAGGACTGCTGTGCCTTAGGGGATCCTTCGACTCCGCTCAGGATGACGGAAAGGAAGGACTGCTTCGCATTAGGGGATCCTTCGACACACTCGCATTGCTCGTGGCTCGGGATGACGGAAGGGGGGGATCCTTCGACTTCGCTTCGCTCCGCTCAGGATGACGAACGTCTCTCGGGATGACGAACGTCTCTCGGGATGACGAAGGGGCAGGGATCAGTCGAAATCGGAGCCGTCCGAATCGTCGCTGTCGAGGTCGTCGTCGCTGTCGAGGTCGTCGCTGTCGAGGTCGTCGCTGTCCTCGTCGCTCTCTTCGGAATCGTAGTTCCAATCGCCGAAGAGCTCGTCGATCTTCTTTTCTTCTTCCGTTTTGCCGCCTGCTTTCTTTGCGTTTTCCTTTTTCGTGATCGAGTCGTTTATAAGGACCGTGATCAGGATGACGGCGACAATGCCCGCCACGGCGGCGATGCCGTAATAGCTTTGAATGAATTTAACGAAATCGCCCCAGCCTTGCCCGGCGTTTTTCGTCAAAATGCCCGAAAATTCGTCGATCGTCCGTTTTCCGTCCGTGACGTTATTCGAGTCGCCTCGGGTCGTGTACCAGACGTTTCCGTCCGCGCCCGTTTCTATTTGAACCACACGATGCACGATCGTCCGTTTTTGCCCGTCTTTGATCTCGGTAAACGTAACGACGTCATAAAGGTGCAGTTTTTCGTCCTTTTTAATGCGGCGGGTGATGATGAGGTCGCCCACCTGAATGCGGTCGTCGTGACCTGCGAGGAAGTCTTTATAATCGGGATTGACGTGCGCCATACTCGGGGTCACGACGACGAAATAATTCGCGCCGAACATCCCGAACGCATTCTCTTTTCCCGTGAGTTTTCCGACGATTCCGATGATCCCGACGGCGATGACCGCGAGGATCAAAATATAAAAAATAATATTGCCAATGATCTTGGCAACGCGGAGTCCTTTATTCTGTTTTTTCTGCGTTGGATTCTGAGAAATTTGTTTCATAGTTTCGCGTACCAACGAGGCGAGGACGGTTTCCCCGAAAGGGGACCCCGCACGGATTTTCCGCGCGGGGTGAAGTTGATAGCGATTTTATTCGATGTAGGAAATGTAGGGGTGACCTTCGTGGTTGACATCAATCTTGTAGGTACCAGCCGTATTAATGGTGATTTGTCCGCCACTATTCGAGAAGTTTTCGGTTGCACCAGACCAGAAATCGTGCCATACCAAGGGTTCGCCGCTAACGACTTTGAAGGTGTCACCAACAGCGAAAGTATGGGTTACGGTCGCCAAATCTCCATTTTGTACACCAGTCGAGCTCATCTTTACGCTGCTTTCATTCGGCGTCCAAGAGGTGACTCCGTTGATCGTTCCAACAACATAGTATGCGGTCGGATCAAAGGTAAATACGGATTCATTGTTGACCGCCCAAGTGACGGTGAGGGTGCCGGTCTTTTCCGCCGCGAGGGAGAAGTCCGCGATCGCCGCGGCGCTGAGCGCCATCGTAATGCGATAATACTTGGGAGTCGCGCTGAGCGCGATATCCAAGCCTTGCGCCGTCGTGGCGTCATTCGCCGCACTGCCGAGAGTTCCGCCGACGGACGGGATCTCGTTCACGGTGACGTCGATATAAGCCGCCAAATCACCGGCCTTCGCGACCTTGAAGATGCCGTGGACGCCGTCCGCGAGGGCCGCGTTCGAGATGGAAAGGGTAACGTCGACGGTTTTGGAAGTGTGTCCCTCAGCGGGGCTGATGCCCGAGAAGTCGAGGGAAGCGCTGGTTCCGATCGCCAAATTGCATGCTTCGCCTTCGGTGGCGGAGATGTTGACGGTCTTGTTGGAAGGAGTCGTCTTATAGAGCGCGAAGCAGGTGCCTGCGATCGAAAGGACGAGGACGATTGCGATAACAGTTACGAGTAAAGTCTTTTTCATATCGTCTCACCTCCTTACGCTTGCTCCGCAAGGACCAGCGTCATCGAACCGCCGACTTCGGAGACGGTGGCGCCGCTCGATAAGCCGAAGCGCGCGTAGATCGTTCCGTCCGCGGTCAATCCGTTAATAGTGATGGTGCCTTGCCCGTTTTGGGTCACTGCGGTTCCTTCCGCATCGATGGCGTGCGTCGTGGCGTTCAGCTTCAACGGCGTCGTGCAGTTCGAATCCGTAAACAAAGCAACGTTTACGTATTCCACCGATTTCGGCGCACTGTTGGCGATCGACAGCGTCAAAGTGCCGGCGGGCGCGTTCGTGGATTTCGTTACGGTGTACGCGATCGTGTAGGTCGTGTAGACGCCTTCTTCGAGAACGAGGTCGCCGGTGGTGCACTCACCCCAGTTCAAGGCGAGATACGTATCGGCGGTCAAAGTTCCGGATACGGGCGTTGCGCTGTTGAATTGGGTAAGAGCGAGAGCCGTTCCTGCGACCGCTACGCATACCACAACAGCAACAATCAGTAAAATTTTCTTCATAGTGTTCCTCCTTAAAAGATTCGTTGCCGTCCTCGCTAAGTTGGGCAACTTATATATATTTTACACGATTGTAATCGTAATTGCAATACCCTATTTTTCAAAAAATAGGAAAAAAATTAAAGCGCGCTCGCGCCGCCGCGCCGCCGCGCTTACCCGCCGTAAAAAAGAGAAAGCTCGAAATGCTTCGAGTTTTCCGACTAAATGAAAAATTTTTCTCTTACGCGTAACGAAAGCGTAACAGGCATTTTGCCGTTTGAGACCGTCGGAAAAAAATTTTCGCGGTGGAAAAGCGCGAAAATCGGAGCGCGTCCGAGCGCCTTTCCGAGCGGGGAAATTCAGAGAGGAAAAGAAAAAGATACTTTCCCGTTTTGCGCGGATAGTTCGGGCGATTCGCGTTTATTTTGTTCGGCGGTTTTCGGAAAAAGAATCTTTTTAAGAAGTTCAAAAGATTTTTCTTTACGCTTTGAAAACGGATCCGATCCGACCGCGCGGGTTTCCGCGTTTTTTTTTCGCCGCGTTGCGTTTCGACTCTCAAAATGCAATATTCATATTACAATAAGGATAAAAGACGCCGATCGCCTGAAAAATCGGGAATTCGGTATCTTCGCACACTGGTTATTTTATATTTCTTAAAAATTGGGTATTGACAAGGTGACAGGTCGGCGATAGAATTATAAAAGGGATTTTTATACCCTAAACCTATTTCGTAGCGCGAGCGCACTACGCATAAGGAGGAACTATGAAACGCAATCTTTGGAAACTGCTCGTCATCTTATGCGTTGCGATCGCTTCGAGCATGTTGTTCGCAGCTTGCAAAAAAACCGATAATAAACCTGTAAACGATCCGTTGAAAGTTACGATCAATTGGAACTTCGCAGGTTCGGAGAACACGACGATCGAAGTAGGTTCGGACGGAAGAGTGAATTTGACCTCGATCACCGTCCCCGAGAACCCGGGTTTCCGTTTTGAAGGGTTTTACACCGACGCGGCTTGCACCAAGAATTTCGACGCCGCGAATTACACCGTTACCTTTGATTTTACGATTTACGCTAAGTGGGCTCCCGAAAGCTCGACCGATGCGCCGACTTTGACGCGCGTCGACGCGAAGTACGTCGGCGGGGAGAAAACCGTCGGCGCTTCTCTTTCTTCTTCGGACGTTACCGTCACTCTTTATTACAGCGACGGGACGACGAAGAGAGTCTCCGACTTTACCTTCGGCGCTTTCGACAGCGCGACCGCGGGCGAAAAGACCGTCTCGATCTCTTTTACCTTGGACGGGAAGCCGATGACCGCTTCCGTCACCGTCACCGTTAAGGCGGGCGAGCAGGGTGGAGACAACCAAGGCGGCGATAACCAAGGCGGCGATAACCAAGGCGGAGATAATCAAGGCGGAGATAATCAAGGCGGAGAGCAGACCACCGAAAGGGCGGTCCTCGTCGTGGATGGCGTGGAAACGGACATGGTTAAAGCCGAAGGTACTCCGACCGTTCAATTCGTCCTTACCGACGTTGCTCTCGGTAATTACGCTTACGTAAGGGTCTTATATAATGGATCCGTCGTTCCTTATGCGGAAGGCAGCGCGCCCTCTCGCAATGAAGTCTATGATTTTCGTTTGGACGTCGCGGAGAATTTAGCCTATGCCACGAAGCATCAGACCACTCCGACCGCCGACAGGGCGATTTTGAAGATCGGCGAAAGAGAAGTCGCGATGACGAAGGACGCCGCGCTCAATCAGTACTCCGTTACGAACGTGTTGATCGAAGCGAACGACACCGCCGACGTCTATTTCAACGATACCAAGATCGCGTTCCGCGAAGGCTATCGCCTGAACGGCGCGGGTATTTACGATTTCTTCTACAACGCGGATGAGAATATCGCTTATCTCGTCAAGCAACCCGACAAGATCGTCTTGAAAGTCGGCGCGGCGGAAAGCAATTTCGTAAAAGACGAAGAATCCCCGATCGAGCAGTACAAGATCGCGGGCGTCGATCTTGCTGAAAATGCCGAAGTTTCCGCTTCTTTCAACGGTAAAAACGTTCCCTTCGCGTCTGCCGATTGGTTCCAAGGCGCAGGCAAGTACGATTTCTATCTGAACGCGAGCGAGAACCTCGTCTACGCGGTCAAACAGCAGGTCGGCGACAAAGCCGTCTTGAAGATCGGAAACGACGAGACGCAAATGATCAAGGACGATGAATCGCAGGTCGATCAATATAAGGCGCTCGATCTCGAAATCGGCGTAAGCGACGAGGTCTCCGTCTACTTTAATAACGCGGCGGTCCCCTTCGCGGATCAAAACTGGAAGAGCGGGGCGGGCGTCTACGACTTCTATCTGAACGTCGCCGAGAACCTCGTCTACGTCAATAAGCACGTCGAAAATCTTACCTACACCCTTACCGCGAACGGCGTTCCTCACGCAATGGTCTTCGATTCCGATAAAAACGAGTACTCCGTTTCGGTCGAACTCAGAGAGGACGAAGTCGTCACGATCAAAGACAGCAGAAACAATTCCTATTCCAATTTCGAGAACGGGTTCACGGGAACCGCGACGAAAGACGGCGAGTACGTCTTCTATTTGAAGATGACGGAAGGAAATCCGATTTGGGTCCATTGCGTCGAATACGTCGAAGTTTACGTCGAAAACTCTTTCGGTTACGAGACCCTTTACGTCCATTATTGGAAGGACGGCGTCATAACGAGCGGCTGGCCCGGCATCCAAATGGATCACGACCAAAAAGAGGGCTGGTGGAAGGCGAGAGTCGACACCCGCGCGGATCATATCAACTTTACGGACGGCGCGGCGGAAAATACGCAAAGCACCGCGGAAAGTGAGCTTGACTTCAATAACCTCTATTTCTACGGCGGCGCGTGGCACGATTTCTATCCGCTCGTTTACTCGTTGAAAGTTAACGGCGCGAATCCGCAGACGATGGAACTCGTCAACGGAGAATATAAGCTCCAAATCGCTCTCAATAAAAACGACGCGGTCACGATCACCGATAACAAAGGCGATTCCTATGATAACTGGCAAGACGGTTGCAACTTCAAAGGAACCGCGGACGCGGACGCGGAATACATCTTCTATTTGAAGCCGAACGAGAGCAATTTGATTTGGGTACATAAGATCGAATATGCGGATCTTTACGTCGAAAACACTTTCGGTTTCGATAATCTTTACATCCATTATTGGAATAATGACGACGGCTTTACGACTGTCTATCCCGGCGAGGCGATGACCCCCGTGGAAGGCAGAGACGGCTGGTTTACCAAGCAAGTCGACACGCGCATTCGCGCTTTGCTCTTTACGAACGGCGCGGCGGAGAACACCCAAAGCACGCAGGAGATCGCCGTCGGTAACTTGAACGCTCTGTACTACTACGGCGGCGCGTGGCACGACGATTATCCGCTCGTCTACACGCTGCGCGTGAACACGGTCGAAGTCGGAAATCTGTCTTTCGTGAACGGCGAGTACACGATCCAAGTTGATCTCGCGAAAAACGACGACGTTTCGATCTCGGATAATAAGGGCGTAAATTATTGCAATTGGGAAGTCGGCTGCGGATTCAACGGCATCGCCGCGGCGGACGGAACCTATACCTTCTATTTGAAGATGACGGAGAATAATCCGATTTGGGTCGATATCGTGACTTACACGACGATCTACGTCGAGAATTCTTTCCAATTCGAAGACGTGTACGCGGTCTATCGTAACGACGGCGGCGTGCTTACGAACGACTCGGGCGTCAAAATGACCGCGGTCGAAGGAAAAGCGGGTTGGGTCTCCGCGAAGATCAGCGATCGCGCGACCTTTATCAAGTTTACGAACGGCGGCGCCAACGAAACCGCGGAATTTGCGGTCGATCTTACGAAGCCTTATTTCTACGATAAGTCTTGGAACGCTTCGTATCCCACCGACGAGACGCACGAAATTTATTTCTACAACACGAATAACTGGGATCCGGTCAAAGCTTTTGCTTGGAGAGGCTCGGATTCGAGCACGGTCGCCTATATCGGCGCGTGGCCCGGCACTTTGATGACCGTCGTCGAAGGACACGACGGTTGGTATAAAGTCTCGGTCTCGAGCCGCGCTTTGAAGATCCTCTTTACGAACGGTCTCGAAGGCGCTTTGGAAAGAAAGACCGCAGATCTCGATCTCGATTTCACCAAACCTTATTATATGGACGGCGAATGGACGGCGGATTATCCCGCGGTCGAGCAGAAGATCACGATCTACTACTATAACTCCAACGCTTGGGACACCGTCAACGCCTACGCTTGGAAGGAAGGAACGCCCGATGAAGAAAAGCTCGGCGTTTGGCCGGGCGCGACGATGACCGCCGTGCAAGGCAAGGGCGGTTGGTTTAAGGTCGAAGTCGGCGAATATGCGGATCGGATCGTCTTCTCGAACGGCTCGAACTCCGAAGAAAAGACGGGCGATCTGACGATCAATCCCTCCAAACTTTACTTCAAGAACGGCGAATGGACGACCGCTTTCGATCCCGAACCCGAGCAAAAGATCACGGTTTATTACTTCAACACGAATAACTGGAATCCGATGATCGCCTATGCTTGGAGCGGCTCCGATCAAGATCCCGTCGAGAAACTCGGCACGTGGCCCGGCACGGTGATGACCCCCGTCTACGAGCATCCGGGTTGGTTCTCCGTCGAAGTCGGCGAGAACGCGGAAAAGATCCTCTTTACAAACGGAATGGAAGGCGAGCAAAACAAGACCGCGAACCTTACGATCGATCCCGCGAAACTTTATTATAAAGACGGGACTTGGACGGCGACTTATCCCGTTCCCGAAGAGAATATCACGATTTACTTCTATAACGAGAGCGCCTGGGCAAACGTCTACGCGTACGGTTGGAGCGGAACGGAACCGAACGACGTTAAAAAACTCGGCGATTTCCCCGGCACGCAAATGACGGCGGTGGAAGGGAAAGACGGATGGTTTAAGATCGAAGTCGCCGAAAGCGTCGAAAAGGTCATTTTCAACGACGGTGTAGGCGGCGAAGGCAGACAAACCGAAGATCTTACGATCGATCCCGCGAAACTCTATTATAAAGCAGGCGAATGGACGGCGACGTATCCCGCCGATCCCACGCCCGAAGAAACGAGGACGATCTATTTCTATAATGCGAGCGCTTGGGCGAACGTCTACGCGTACGCTTGGAGCGGAACGGAACCGAACGACGTTAAAAAACTCGGCGATTTCCCCGGCACGCAAATGACGGCGGTGCAAAGCAAAGAGAATTGGTTCAAAGTCGAAGTCCCCGTTTCCGCGGAAAACGTCATCTTTAACGACGGCGTAGGCGGCGAAGGCAGACAAACCGGCGATCTTGCGATCGATCCGAATAAAACCTATTATAAAGAGGGCGCTTGGATCTCGGCGTTCTCGGTCGTGACGCTCCGTTACTTCAATTCCGAAGATTGGCTGAAAGTTTACGCGTACGTTTGGAGCGGAGAATCCCCGAATGAAGTCAAGTACTTCGGCGCTTTCCCCGGCGCGGAAATGACCGCGGTCGACGGGCACGACTCTTGGTTTGAGATCGAAGTCGACGCAGAAGCCGAAAAAGTCGTTTTCAACGACGGCACGGGCGGTCAGTTGATAACCAATCAGACCGATAACCTCGAAATCGATCCCGCGAAACTCTACTATATGTATCAATGGATCGCTTCGTATCCCGAACCCGAACCTTTGACCGTCTATTACTATAACAGCAACGGCTGGGCGAACGTCTACGCGTACGCTTGGAAGGGCGAGGGCGAAGATCCCGCCGATAAACTACTCGGCACTTGGCACGGCACGAAGATGACCGCCGTGGACGGTCACGAAGGCTGGTTCTCGATCGAAGTTTCCGCCTCTGCCCAAAAGATCTGCTTTAACGACGGAGCGGACGCTCAAACCGCGAATTACGAGATCGATCCCGACGCGCTCTTCTGCAAGGACGATTACTGGACGGCGGATTATCCCGCGGCGTGGGACGGAAAGTTGTACGTCGACCTTACCGGCATCGATTGGTTCAACAACAACAACGCGGACGCGTATCTGTACGTTTGGTATGCGGATTCGACGGAAAACGGCGCTTGGCCGGGCGTCAAAATGACGAAGATCTCCGATCGCGTCTATTCCGCGATGATCGACACCGAGAAGACGTTCTCCGGTTTGAAAGTCGTGCGCTGCAATCCCGATTTGGTCGATGGAAACGTTCAGGTTTGGGATGAATCCGCGGAGTTCAACCATATCCCCGGAAACCACACGATCGTTATCACCGAATTGTGATAGATCCGAGATCGGTTTTGTTAGGAAAGGACGGCTCGCTCGCGTAACGCGCGGCGGCAAACTACCGAAAATCTCTTAAAAAGGAGACTTTATGAACAGAAAAAGAGTATTGATCTTAGTTTTGGTTTTGATTTTGGCGTTTACCCTTTCGTTTGGGCTTTTCGCCTGCGCGAATAAGGAAAAGACCCCCTCGGGAGGTAATAATTCGGAGCAGACGGGTGATCCGACCCCGACCCCGAATCCGAATCCCGATTCCGGAAACGGAAACGGCTCGGGTAACGGCTCCGGCTCGGGTAACGGTTCCGGCGGCGGTAACGGTTCTTCGCAAGGTTCGGACCGCGAAACGCCCGCTCCCGCGCTGACCGCGCAGTATCATATTTCGTTCTACACGGGCGAAAGCGCGACGCAAGTCGCGAGGATGGACGGTTTGAAGGCGGGGCAGAAGATCGAAAAACCCGAAGATCCGAAGCTCGCGCGCCACACCTTCGGCGGCTGGTTTACCGATTACGGAACGTATGAAAAGCCCTTTGAATTCACCACGATGCCCGCAGGCAACGTCCAACTTTTCGCGAAGTGGACCGCTTCGATCGACGATAACGCGATCGAAGCCTATGAAGCGGATCTCGCCGAAAAGAGCGAAGAAGGGCATCTTTATATCCATTATTTGCGTTTTAACAACGATCCCGCCGATTACGAAGCGATGACGCTTTGGGTTTGGCCGTATCAATACACGGGTCGCGTCTTCAACTGGGTGCGCGACGAGCAAAATAAGATCGTCCTCGACGACGTCGTCGGCGCGACGTGCGACGTCGACCTTACCGCCGTTTATAACGACGCGGGTAAGGAAAAAGACCAAAGCATGCAGTTCCTCGTGGATTCTTGCACGGGCTCGAACTACAAAGCGGGCGATATCAAAAACGAAGCGAATTATATGAACCCGAAGATCGGCTTCCTGATCGTCTACGAAGACAGCAAAAACTCCGGAACGCACTGGCGCTCGGACGGTAACGCCGACCAACTCTTTACGATCAAAGAAAAGATTTGGGAGAACGGAAGCATCCATATCTTCTGCGTTCAGGATAACGTCAGCCCGGATATCAACCACCTCTCGCAGCAGGGAACGATCACGAATCCCTATGCGGATGACGACGGCACGAACGTTTCGAGAGGCGACGTCAACAGCTCCGAGACGATCAAAGTCAATTACGGCACCAACCTTTTGGACACCGTTTCCGGCGTCGGCTATCAGATCATGGTCAGTTCCTTCTCCGATAGCGACGGCGACGGCATCGGCGATATCCGCGGTATCATCAATCACCTCGATTATCTCGAAGCGCTCGGCGTAAACGTCCTGTGGCTTACCCCGATCCAGCTTTCGGACAGCTACCACGGCTACGATATCATCGATTATAAAGCCGTCGATCCGAAGTTCGGGACGTTGGACGATTACAAAGAACTTTTGACGAAGTGTCACCAAAAGGGAATGAAGGTCATTATGGACCTCGTTTTGAATCACACTTCGACGAATAACGTTTGGTTCCAAAAGTCCGCGAAGCTCGATCCCGAGTATCGTAACTTCTATCAATGGCGTAACCACGAAGTCGAGAAAGATCTCTCTTCCGACTGGTATCCGTACAGCGAGTACGCCTACTCTTATTACGGCAAATTCTCTCCCTCGATGCCCGAACTGAACTACGATTGGCAGGGCACCCGCGACGCGATCGCGGACGTCGCCAAGTACTGGCTCGGTATTCTCGGCAACGGGACGGGCGTGGACGGTTTCCGTATCGACGCGGTTAAGCACATCTATATGGCGGACGAAGTCACTCCCGGAAAGGACGATATCATCATCTATGATTATGACGACGAAGTCCAATCCGATTATTCATCCAACTTAACAAAGAACTTGAACTTCTTCTCTTGGTTCGTCAATTCGATCAAGAGCGAGTATCCGAATACCTATCTCGTCGGCGAAAACTTCGACGGACACGCGTATAACGTCGCTCCGTACTACGTCGCCTACGACGGTATGCTCGACTTCTATATGTACTATAACTTCGGAGAGCTTTCCACGGCTCCGAACAAGGCGAACGGTCTTGCGGGCGGCTCTTCCAACAATGAAAACGCGCTTCCGAAGGGAACGAATACCGATAAACTCCGCTCGGGCGAATGGGATTACGAAGCGATCCTCGCGATCCAATCCGCGTATGCCAAGAGCGGAATTTCGGGCGTCGGAACCGGTAACGGAACGGTCATGGATTCGCTCTTTACCTCCAACCACGATATTATGCGCTTGATCAACAATATGACCGGTCAGAAAGAAGGTCAGATCACGAGCGCGAACGCGGCGATGGCGAAGAAGTACGCCCTCGCGGTCATCAGCACGATGATGACGATGCCCGGTATCTCTTGGATCTATTACGGCGATGAAATCGGTATGAGCAGTAACTATATGACGGGCGAGAACGCGACGAGCGCGCACGTCGACCGCCAGTATCGCCAGCCGTTCAAGTGGACGACCGCCGATTACGACGAGCAGGGCGGCGCGGCGGACATTACGCACTTCTCGATCAGCGGCGACAGGACGTTCTACGTCGAGTGGGATGCTTACAATAAGACCCTTGCGGGCGTTCAAGAGCAGACTTCGGATTCGAATTCCTTCCTGAATACCGTCCGTTACTGGACCAATCTGAAATCGGACGATTCGACCGATCTCGGCAAGGCTCTCCGTTACGGCGATTATCAATATAAATTCATTAACGGCTGGGGCGAAGGACAAAATCCGTTGTTCTCCTTTACCCGCAGTTACGGCGGCCATACCTATTGGGTCGTTACCAATTTCAGTTCGGTTGATTACGATATGACGAGCGCGATGAGCGGCGAAGTGGCGGCTATCTCTGCGGGAAGCACCTTGAATTCGCTGAAATCCGGCGCGACCGTTATCGTTAAAATTGCATAAGAGGAGGGCGCATGAAGTTTAAACGTGTTTTATTAATCCTGCTGATCGTCCTACTGATCGCGTCGATCGCGGTCGCGGGTGCGGCATGCAAGAAAAGGGGGAACGGCAATTCGGTTGATCCGACGCCGACCCCGACCCCGGGACCCGATCCCACTCCCGGACCGACCCCGGGACCGGGCGAAGACGATCCCGTTCTCGATTCGATCAAGGTCCCGACTTCGCTTTCGATCAACACGGCGGGTAGGGCGACTTGGTCGTCCGTTTCCGGCGCGTCGGGCTATGAAGTGGACGTAAACGGGGAAGTTTTGACCGCGAAATTTACGAACTGCGATCTTATGAAGGTCAACACGCTCCCCACGGACGGGCGCTTCGTCGTCAAAGTTCGCACGGTGACGAGCGCGGGTAAAAGCGCGTGGAGTGAAGCGGTTACTTATACCTATGAAGGTGTCGCGATCGTTACGCCCCAAGTCAACGGGCTTGTAGGAACGTCGCTGAGCTGGGAATCCCCCAACGCGTCCTTTAAGGGCATCGCGCCTCCGTATCCGGTGGTCACCGTCGCGGGCGTTCAACATAAACTCGATGCGGACGTGACTTCTTTTGATCTTTCTTCCGTTTCCGCGAAAAGCGAGATCACCCTTCATTACGTCGCGGACGGTCACTATTTGAAGGATAGCACGACCGTTAAGTACGTCTATGATCCGCAAGCGAATAAACTCGCCTTTGCGGCTCCCGCGAACGCGTATATGGAAGGAGATATTCTCCATTTCGCCGAAGTCGAAGGCGCGGATATCTACTATTTCAAAGACGTCTACAACACCGTAACTTCTATCTCAGGCTCGGATATCACTTCGCTTTCTTCCGATCGCGAAGGGCATTTCCTCGTAAAAGAGATTTGGGCGGGCAATACCACGCTTCCGATCGCGGATTCCGCGCCGGTTTCCGTTACTTTCTTTACCCCCGAGCAGGGCGAAGGCACCGAAGCGAGCCCCTTCCTGATTTCGAGCGCGGCGCATTTGCGTTTTATCGAGTTTTACGAAGCGCTCGGTCAGCCCAAGTATTACAAATTGACGCAGGATATCGCCTTTAAGCAGTATTCTCCGCAAAACGACGAGGATTACAGCAACTTCTATAACCTCGGTTCGCTTTCGGGAGTCTTGGACGGCGACGGACACACACTCAGCAATATCGTCGTCTATTATAAAGACGGTTACAGCTCGATCTTCGATTCGATCACCGAATCCGGTAAGATCCGGAATTTGAAAATCGCGAATACCGCTTGGCGCACTTGGACAAACCGCACCAACGACGGTATTATGCACGAAAAGGGCGGCGAATGCGCGATCCTCGCCTACACGAATAACGGTTTGATCGAGAACGTTACCCTCGTCTCGGGTTCCGTTACCGCCGTTAAGGACGGCGCGGCGGGTCTCGTCTCCATCAACCGCGGAACGGTCAAGGATTGCACCGCGGAAGCGGACTTCACCGTCTACGGCGCGAACGAAGCGGGCGTCTTCGTCATCTATAACGCGGGCGTCGTCGAGCACTGCGTAAACAAAGGTTCCGTTTCGGGCAAAGCTTCGGTCGGCGGCGTCGTCGGTCGTAACGCGGGTCTCGTCACAAAATGCGCGAACCGCGGCTCGGTCTCCGGCGACCTTTACACCGGCGGTATCGTCGGCTATAACTATAACGTAAAGGACGTAGCGGGTATGCAATACGAAACGATGGTTTCCTATTGCTCCAACACGGGCAGCGTCTCCGGTTTCGCCTATTCGGGCGGCATCGTCGGTCGCAACGGCTCGGACGGCTTTAACGAAGTCGGAACGGACAGCTACGCAAACGTCGGCTTGTACGGCTGCTATAACCGCGGCTCCGTCTCGGGTATCATCTCGATCGGCGGTATCGCGGGTCAGAACTACGCGTATTACGGCGGGCAGCAGGACGCGGGCTTCGGTCTTCGCGCTTGCTATAACTCCGGCGACGTCAATTCCGTCGTCGCGGGATTTAAGTCCAACCGCATCTATCTTTCCGTGGCGGCTTGCTCTTGGGCGGAAGTCGACACCCCGAAGATTACCGCGCATATTTGGAAGGGTTCGGACACGGCTGCCGCCGCTTGGCCGGGCATCGAAATGCAAAAGACGAAGGTCGGCGAAACCGATTTCTACTATATCGATCTTCCCGCAGGATTCGCCGCGAATCAACTTTCCGGCGTGATCTTCTGCCGCGTCAACCCCGAAAACAATTCGGAAGTCTTTAACCAAACCGTGGATATTACCGCGGTTTCCGGAACGGACGCCGCCGTCTACTATATCAACAGCGATTGGACGAATGCGAACCTCGTCGAACCTTGCTGGGGCGCGATCGCGGGTTACAATAACCAAATCGACTCTTGCTACTATATTTCGGGCAGCAAAGTCGGCGGAACGAACCTCGCTTTGAACGCGACCAAGGGCGGCACTT
Organism: Clostridia bacterium; assembly: GCA_024685775.1. Lineage (NCBI taxonomy): Bacteria > Bacillati > Bacillota > Clostridia > Clostridia bacterium. The sequence continues at coordinate 24,256 of JAIKVL010000006.1, forward strand.
CGGGCGCCACCGCCGTAACTTCGCAGGAAATGCGCGCAGTCGCAAGCACGCTGAATTCCGCGCTCGGCGGCGAATACTTCGTGTCGGTAACGAATCAATATCCGATCCTTAAATGGGAATCGGTTGATCAACAAACAGGAGGCGGACAATGAAAAAGAAACTATTGTTTGTAATCATGGTCTGCGCGGTTTTGGCTCTCGCGGTCGTTCTCGTCGGCTGCGGAAATACCAAGCTTGCAAACCCGCGCAACCTGAACCTTTCCGAGGGCTACCTGATGTGGGGTGAGGTAAAAGGTGCGGACGGCTATTTGGTCTATTTCAACGACGATTTAGTCAACCGCTACTACGTTGAAAATACCTACCTCGCCATCGACGATCCCGAGATTCGATCGTCGCTCCGCAGCGGTTCCGTCAATAATATGTACGTTCGCGCGGTCAATTTGGATAAAAACAAATTGCCTGTCAACGCGTCGGACAGGAGCTTGATCAAATTCAATTACTCCCGTCAGCTCGCCACGCCGAACAAAGTCACGCTGAAAGGTGAGAAGTTCAGTTGGAGAGCGGTTTCCGAAGCGAAGGACTATCAGGCTTACGTTCGTCAAGACGGACAAACCGAGGGAACTCTTTATAAGATGACTTGGCAGACGGGTACCGCGAGCGTATCCGGAACGATCAACGATCTCCCGAACGGTTTGATGTATTACGTCAGCATCGTCGCTTGTTGCGACGGCTACGAAAACAGCGTTCCTTCCGTCGAAGTCCCGTTCGATCGCACCGTCGTCAACGTCGATCAATCGCAATACTTCGTCTTTGCGGACGGTCAATCGGTTCGTTTGACCGAATCGGACGAGGACGACGTCTATTCCGCAGAGCTTACCCTTAAAGCGGATAGTTCCGTCAGCGTCAAAGATAATGCGGGCGCGGAATTCGAGCTTACGAAGCCGACGCTTGTAAACGGCGACTATGAGATCAAACTCAACACCGCTACCAAGAAAGCGACTTTGACGAAGATCACCAATTACTATTTGTTTGCGGGCGCTTCTGCCCAAGGCGAAAAACTGTTGCTCGGAGAGGGCGGCTATATCACGGCTGCCACCTTTACGGACGGAATGACCTACGTCGTTAAGGATGACGAGGGCAACAGCCTTACCGCTTATTCGGACGACAGCGCGAGCCAAGGCACCGCGTTTGCGGGCGGATCTTTCTTGATCTTGGTCAACGCGGAGACCAAAGAGGTCACCGTTAAAGCGACTGAATCGAGCGGAAACGATACTCCCGAAACTTCGAAGGACGGAAAGTGGGCGGTCACCTTGCACTATAATTTCCCGAACAGTCCTGCGGATATCGTCGTCTACGTCGAGAACAATCGTTCGATGGCGACTCCCGCGAAACCCGTTCGTAACGGATTCGTCTTCGCGGGTTGGTACGAAGATCCGACTTGCGTCATCGAAGCGGAATTCGGAAGCAAATCGAGTTACTTCAAGATTACCGCGCCGACCGATCTTTACGCGAAGTGGACGGTCGACACGACCCTCGATCCCGATCCGCAGCCCGGTCCCGGACCCGATCCGCAACCCGGCCCCGGACCCGATCCGCTTCCCGATTGCGATTATCACGTCGACGCGAACGGCGACGGTAAGTGCGATAAGTGCACGCGCGATATGCCCGTCGTCGAGGATACCTACGGAACGATCTATTTGAACGTTTCCAATTTCTCTTGGTTCGCCGATAATAACGCGAATATCAACGTCCATATTTGGTATGATGACGGCACGAATAATAACTGGCCGGGCGCCAAGATGACCTTGAAGAACGGTTTGTACGAGGCACAGTATTACACCTCTCGTACGGTCAAAGGTATTATCTTTACCCGTAACGATCCGAACCCGAATCCGAACGAAGGTTCCGTGACCGAATGGGATCGCATCGAGATCGGTGAAAACCTTGCGGGATTCGACGCGAATCATCCCGTCTATTATCTGAGAAGCTATCGCCATGCGGATGAAGTCTGCGAGTTCAGCGGAAAATGGCTTGCGGTCGGAGAAGAAGACCCGATCTACGTCACAGGTGACAAGAAAGCCTATCTCGACTTCCGTAACGTCGATTGGTTCGCTTCGGCAGGTGCGAAACTTTATGCGTACGTTTGGTATACCGACGAGTCGAAGAACGCGGAATTCCCCGGTAAGGAAATGCTCTTTACGAACGGCGCTTCCGAGACGCATTACTGCGCGTATATCGAGTATTCTTCCGAAAAGACGCTTGCCGGTATCATCTTTACCCGCAACGATCCGAGAAAACCGATCACGGGCGAGGGCGAAGGTCTTTGGAACAAGATCGAGATCAGCGCCGCCGCGGGCAACCTCGGATTGACCGCCGCGCTTCCCGCTTTCCGCTTGACTTCCGTCAACGGTAACGATTTCGAGGGAACTTGGGTCAGCGAAGAAACAGCGCTCAGCGGAACCGGCGTCATCGTTACGCCCGATCCCGATCCGACGCCCGATCCCGAATGGAACGGAACGGTTACCGTCGATCTCAGCGGCGTCGATTGGTTCGGCACGGAAGGATGCGTCCCGTATATCTACGTTTGGTATTCCGACGAATCGAATAACGGTAAATACCCGGGCGTCAAGATGACCGCAGGCAATAAAGAGGGGTATTACACCTATGTTGTCGATACGACTAAGAAAGAAGTTTCCGGGCTCTTGATCGTTCGCGTCAGCGCGGATGGCAAGACGATGTATAATAAGACGGTCAACTATGCTTTGCCCGCCACGCATATCGTTCACGTTGCGGCAGCAGATCTCAGCGAGATTCCCGAAGATCAGCGCACGATCGAGACGGGTTCGCCCGATCCGGGTCCCGCCCAGACGATTACGGTCTACTATTACAATAAGAATAGTTGGAGCACCGTTAAAGCGTACGCTTGGTCGGGTGACGGTGAAAGCGCCGTCAAGTATCTTGGCGATTGGCCGGGCACCGCTATGACCGCGGTTAGCGGGAAAGCCGGTTGGTATCAGATCGCAGTCAATAAGAACGCGACCAAGATCGCCTTTACCAACGGTTTGGACGGCGATGCGAATAAGACCGCGGATCTCGCGCTTATCGCGGCGACGCCGTACTATAAGGACGGTTGGACGGCGGATTATCCCGCGGAAACGCCCGCTTGGGACGGCACCGTGACGATCGACGTTACCGCGCTTCCGTGGTTTGAGAACGACAGCGCAACCGCTTATCTGTACGTTTGGTATACGGATGATACGAACAACGGAACATATCCGGGCGTCAAGATGACTTGGGTCATCAACGGAATCTATCACGCGAAGATCGACACGACGAAAACTTTTGCAGGATTAAAGTTGACGCGTCGCAGCGCAGACGGAACTGTTGAACATAATGCTACCGGAGATATAACCGAAATGCCCGAGAATCACACCTTCGTGATTACCTCGATGAACTGACCTAACAAAAAAGTTTGGTAAAAGGAGAAGCCAAATATGAAAAGAAAAATTTTGAAAGCACTGACAATAACCTTGGCTGCATTGATGCTCTTCGTCTTTGTTGCTTGTTCGCCCGAAGTGATCTACGTGGCGGACTTTACGGGCGGAAACGGGACGGTTATTCCGAACCCGAACCCGACGCCCACGCCGAATCCGACGCCGAACCCGACGCCGAATCCGAATCCGGCTCCCGTCGACGACGGAACGGGCGACGGCAGCACCTATAAACTTCGCGTTTGGTGCGCCGAAGAGGACGAAGATATGATCCATCAAATGCTCGATGCCTATGAATTAAAGTATAAGGATAACAACTACACCTTTACGATCGAAAAGCTCGGCGAGGACGTCGTCAGCGCGAAGGTCATTCAGGACGTTGAAGAAGCCGCGGACGTTTTCTCGTTCGCAAACGACCAACTCGGTTTGCTCATTAAGAACCAAGCCTTGACGCAGGTCCCGACGCAATATACCGCGCAGATCGATCAGCAGATCGACGTCGCGAAACTTGCGGCTTCGTACAGCAATTCCTACTACGCTTTCCCGTACAGCTACGAGAACTGCTTCCTGTATTACAATAAATCTTTGATCTCGGACGTCAGCTCCCTCGAAAAGATCCTGACCTCTCAAATCAAGAACGTCGACTATAACCTCGGCATCGATATGGGCGACAGCTACTACACCACGATGTTCCTTTACACCGCGGGCGTAACGATCTTCGGCGAGCAGGGCAACGATCCGACGGACGTGAACCTCGATAACGCGAACGCTTACAAGGCTTGCCGCTATATCGCCTCTCTTGCGGGGCAGAAGAAGCTCGGCTCGATTTCCAAAGCCGACCAGTACGCTTCTTTGAAAAACGGTAAGGTCGCCGCGATGATCTCCGGTCCTCACATGATCAGCCAATTCCAAGACGCTCTCGGAACGAACTTCGCCGTCGCGACGCTTCCGACGATCCGTTTCGCGGGTGAGACGAAAGACACTCCGCTCGTCAGCTTCTCCGGCGTCAAGATGTACGGCGTCAGCCGTAAGTCCACCGCGAAGCGCGATGAGAAGAGCACGGCGGAAGCGTTGAAACTCGCGGCGTATCTCTCCAACGCGGATAATCAGACGATCCGTCTCGAAGAACGTGAATTCTGCCCGACCGACGCCGATCTCTTCGACGCAGCTTCGAACTCCGTCGAGACCGTCGAAGTCGTCGTCGAACAAAGTAATTACAGCAAATTGAAGCCCGGTCTCATCCAAATGAGCAACTATTGGGATAATATGAAAGGCTTCTTGCTCGGCGTCTACAAGCTCAGCTATCCCGAAAAGGATTGGAGCGCCGAACTCAAAAAAGTCGAGAATAAATTGAAGGGCTAAGGAGTAGAGTATGGCAGAAAACGAGTTGAAAAACAAAAACTCCGTCGGGTCTTCTCACAAGAAGGGCTTTGCAAAGTTCGGTGAAAAGATCAAGGCGGGGCTTACAAAGTTCGGTCGCGGTTTCGTGTCGTTACCCAAAAACTTCGTGAAACTTTGCGTCAAAATCGGGACCGGCGTCAGAGATGGCGTTAAGAACTACGTGTCGATCTTCCGCGAGGGAGATCTCGGCGTTCGCCTTTCCTTCGTCGTGATGGGCGCGGGCGCGTTCGCTCGCAAGCAGATCGCGAAAGGCGTGACCTATCTTGCGATCCAGCTGTTGTTTATCTTTTATATGATCTTCAACGGCGCGGGCGCGATCCGTGGCTTCTTTACCCTCGGAACGGAATTTACCTACGATATTCACTATCTGAATAACGGGACGACTTCGGCGGTGCAGGGCGATAACTCCATGCTTTGCCTGTTGTTCGGCGTCGTCGCGATCGCGGTTATCGTCGCGTTTATCGTGATGTATTTCTCGAATATCCGTTCGGCGAACGAAGCCTACGAGAATTCGATCGTCGGTCGCAAACTTCCGACCTTCAAGGATGATCTCAAAGATCTGTTCGACAATAAGTTCTACGTCGTTTTGCTTGCGGTCGCATTGATCGGCGTTATCGCGTTTACCGTGCTTCCGTTGGTCTTTATGATCCTCATTGCGTTTACGAACTTCGACCAAGATCACTCGGCTACGAGCGGCTTTAACTGGGTCGGGCTGGATAACTTTAAATCCCTCGTCGGGACGACGGGGCTTTCCACGACCTTCTTCCCGGTCTTGGGTTGGACGCTCCTTTGGGCGCTTTGCGCGACTTTCCTGAACTACTTCCTCGGCGTCGCGCTCGCGCTCCTTATCAATAAAAAGGATATCAAGGGTCAGAAAGTTTGGAGAACGTTCTTCGTCCTTACGATCGCGATCCCGCAGTTCGTCTCCCTCTTGTTGATGCGTCAGCTTCTCGGACCGTTCGGACCGATCATGGAGCTCTTCGGAAAGACCGGCACCGATCTCTTCGATAACACGAATACCGCGAGAATGATCATTATCTTGGTCAACCTGTGGATCGGTATTCCGTACTCGATGCTTATCACTTCGGGTATCTTGATGAATATCCCCGCCGACCTTTACGAATCGGCTCGTATCGACGGCGCGGGCAAACTCACGATGTTCAGAAAGATCACCTTGCCGTATATCCTGTTCGTTACTGGTCCTTACCTGATCACGCAGTTTATCGGCAACATCAATAACTTTAACATTATTTACCTCTTGACGGGCGGCGGACCGTTCGGCGAAGCAGGGTACAGCGACGGCGCGGGCGGAACGTCCTTGCTCGTTACTTGGCTTTACACGATGACCGGTAACAGCAACTACAAGCTCGCATCTACCTTGGGTATTTTGACGTTTATCGTCTGCTCGATCGTGTCGCTTATCACGTATCGCAACAGTTCTGCAAGTAAAAACGAGGAGGATTTCCAATAATGAGCCAAATTACAACGACTAAGAAAACCTCTAGTATCAAACGCAGAAAACTGATCAGCCAAACCTCGGCGTACATCATTTTGGGAGTGTTGTCTTTCATTTGGATCATGGCGCTTATTTGGATGATCATTCAATCCTTCGCGGGACCCGAAGGCTCGTATCAAAACGGGCATCTTTTCCCGTCGACGTTCAGCTTGTATTGGTATAAGCAGCTCTTTACGAACACCAATTATCCGTATTGGAAATGGTTCATCAATACCTTTATCATCGCGGTCGTTTGTATGTTCCTTTCCACCTTCTTTACGATCTCGATGGCGTACGTTATGAGCCGTTTCCGCTTTAAGAGCCGTAAGAGACTCCAATCGATCGGTATGATCCTCGGTATGTTCCCGGGCTTTATGTCGATGGCGGCGATCTATTACATCTTCAAATCCGTCGGTATGGCGGGTAACGTCGAAGTTTGGAAGAAACTCATCGCCTTGATCCTCGTCTATTCCGGATCGGCGGGCTTGGGGTACTACGTCTCCAAAGGCTTCTTCGATACGGTCAGCCGTTCTTTGGACGAGGCGGCTCGTATCGACGGCGCGACGAACTCGCAAGTCTTCTTCAAAGTTATCCTCCCGCTCAGTAAACCGATTATCGTTTACACCGCGCTTATGAGCTTCCTTTCTCCTTGGGGCGACTTCATCTTTTCCAGCTACCTCCTCGGCACGCAAACCGAAGGCTGGACGGTCGCCGTCGGCTTGTATACGCTCGTAAACGACCACAACATCACGACCTACTATAATATGTTTATGGCGGGCGCGGTTTTGATCGCGGTTCCCATAACGATCCTGTTCCTTTGCTTGCAACGTTACTTCGTCGAAGGTATCACCGGCGGCGCGGTCAAAGGATAAGGAGGTGCTATGAAGCGTAAACTTACAGTCATTTTACTCTTGATCGCTCTGGTCGTAACGGCGGGCGCGATCTCCATGGTGGCGACTGCCTCCGCCGCGGAAAACGGCGTCGTCTACGTCCACTTCTATAACGGCTCCGGAGAATATTCTTGGGGCGAGTGGGCAGGCAAAAAGGACGTCAACTGGGGATCGTACTACTGGATCGACACGGGGCGTGTGACCGCTTGGCAGGGGAACGACGAGGAATTTGCCAAAAGAGACGATGACGGAAACGTCACACTCGGGCAGAACGGAGAGCCGAATATCGGCAAACTGTTCAAGATCAACCTCAACGCCTCCGAGACCAAAGCTTGCCAACAGGGCAAGAAACTCGGTCTCATTATGGTTCGCTCCTACGTCGACGAACTCGGGTATCTGACCCCTTATTGGAACAACAATACCGGTAAAGATCTTTCGAGCGACCGTTATCTCGACGTCCAGTTCGACTCGAATAACGAATACCATATTTGGATCATCGCCGGCGACAAAAACAACTATACTTCGCTTGCTTCGGCAAAGAGCGCGTTCGAGCGTATCGAATCCGCGAACTTCGACGATTTCAATTCGTTGATCTTGCAAAGCACGAAGGCGATTACGCCGCAAACGGACATCAGTATTTATAAGGTGACGGACGCGATCGAAAATCCGGAAGGCGAGCTCTTCCTTCAAAATCTGCACGTTTCCGAAGTTTGGAACGGCGGCTTGAACGGCAAGATCACGAATCTCGGTCTCGAAAGCGGCTTCGATTGGAGCGCCGATTATCAGGTCTATATCGAAGAAGTCTCGGCGTTCCGCACTTCCGCGAATAAGACGAGGCTCTTCCTCTCCGATAAGTTCAAAACGGATTGCGTCCCGTCCGCCGATCAAAAACTCGGCGTCGAGTACACGAAGGACAACACGACGTTCCGCGTCTGGGCGCCGCTTTCTACCAACGTCGTCGTCAATTTCTATCGCACCGGTAACGAGCTCGACCTTTCTCTCGCTCGCAGCGCGCTTGCGATGACGAGAGGGGAGAAAGGCGTTTGGGAACTTGCGGTGAACGAGGATTTGAACGGGATCTATTACACCTACACGAACTACGTCGCGGGCGACGCTCCCGAGACGGTGGACGTCTATGCGAGCGCGGTCGGCGTAAACGGAAACCGCGGTATGATCTGCGATCTCGACGCGACCGACCCGGACGGCTGGGACGAAGATCTCACAAACGCGCGGTCGATCCGTCAGAACAACAGTCAAAACGGCGTCATTTGGGAAGTCCACGTTCGCGACTTCTCGATCTCGCCGGACAGCGGATTGACCTATAAAGGCAAATACCTCGCCTTTACCGAGCAGAATACGACGGTCAAAGGTTCGACCCTGAAATCCGGTATCGCTTACCTCAAAGAACTCGGGATCAACTACGTCCACCTGAACCCCGTCTACGATTTCTCGACGGTCGATGAAGAGTATATCAACAACACCGATTATACGACCAAGCAGAACTGGGGCTACGATCCGAAAAACTATAACGTTCCCGAAGGCAGTTACGCGACGGACGCCGAACACGGTGAAGTCCGTATCAACGAATTCAAGCAAATGGTGCAGGCGTTGCACGAAGCGGGCATCGGCGTGATCATGGACGTCGTCTATAACCACACCTACACCGCGGACAGCTACTTCGAAAAGACCGTCCCCGGATACTACTATCGCCAAGCCCTCGAATGGGGGCACGAAGGCGACAACTGGTTCCAAGTCGAAGGAACTTTCGGAAAGACCGCTTGGACGACGAACGCTCTCGGCGCTTACAACCTCTCCGACGGTTCGGGGTGCAGTAACGAGACGGCTTCCGAACGCGAAATGTACCGCAAGTACATGGTGGACAGCTTGACCTTCTGGGCGGACGAATATCATATCGACGGCTTCCGCTTCGACCTTATGGCGATCCACGACACCAAGACGATGCAGAGCATCCGCAATTCGTTGAACGAGTTGCCGGGCGGTCAATGCATCTTCCTGTACGGCGAACCGTGGGCGGCGGGCTCTCTCGGAATGGAAAAGGGCTACGTCAGCGCGGACACGAACAGCCTCGGCAGCGTCGAAATGACGGGTATTCGCGCGTTCAACGACCGTATGCGCGAAGGAATCAAAGGAAATAACAGCGGCGGCACGGGGTACGTTCAGGGCAACACTTCGGACGACTCTTTGAATCGCGTAAAAGCCGGTATCAACGGTTACTTCGCGGGAACGGATTCCGCGGGAAACAATCACGCGATCACCTACACGACGTCGCACGATAACTACACGCTTTGGGATCAACTGATCACGACGATCGTCACGAATAAGACTCCGACGCTTTACAGCGAGCGTAACGCGGTCATCGAGCGCAAAAACATTATGGCGGCAACCTTGACTTTGACGAGTCGCGGAACGGCGTTCATCCTTGCCGGCGAAGAATTCGCGAGGACGAAGTACGGCAACCATAACAGTTATAACGCGCAGGATAAGATCAACGCGCTCGATTACGCGCGCCAAAAAGAATTCGCCGCGCTCACGGATTGGTACAGAGGACTCATCCATCTGCGCACCGATTTTAAGGGAATCGCGACCGGGACTTCACCCGCGGAGATCATCCCCTACGACGGCGACAAAGCGAATTGCATCGGGTATATATTCAACTCGGTCGAAGGCGATCCCTATTCGAGGGTGTACGTCCTGACCAACCCGAACGCGAGCGCGCGCACCTTCGAGATTATCGGAAATTGGCGCATCCTCGCGGATGAGAACGGATTCCACAACGGCAATATGCAAAACGTGACGGGCGGCAACGTGACTTTGCCCGCATACGGCACCTATATTTTGGTTCAATAAGAGAGGTAAATACTATGGCAAGTTTAAGTTTGAAACACATTTACAAGGTTTACGACGGCGGAGTTAAAGCCGTCAACGACTTCTGCATGGAGATCGAAGATAAAGAGTTTATCGTTTTCGTCGGTCCTTCCGGTTGCGGAAAATCCACCACGCTCCGTATGATCGCGGGCTTGGAAGAGATCACGGCGGGCGAGCTTATGATCGGCGACGAAGTCGTCAACGACGTCGAGCCGAAAGATCGTAACATCGCGATGGTTTTCCAAAACTACGCGTTGTATCCGCATATGACCGTTCGCGAGAATATGGCGTTCGCTTTGAGACTCCGCAAGGATCTCTCGGAAGAGGAGATTATGGCGCGCGTCGACGAAGCGGCGAAGAAACTCGATATCGCGCAATTCTTGGAGCGTAAACCGCGCGCATTGTCCGGTGGTCAAAGACAGCGTGTTTCGCTCGGTCGCGCGATCGTCCGTAGCCCGAAAGTCTTCCTTCTCGACGAGCCGCTTTCCAACTTGGATGCGAAGCTCAGGGCGCAGATGAGGACCGAGATCAGCAAGCTTCATAAACAACTCGCGACCACCTTTATTTACGTTACCCACGATCAGGTCGAAGCGATGACGATGGGTACCCGCATCGTCGTTATGAAATTCGGCGTCGTTCAACAGATCGACACCCCGAAGAACCTCTACGATTATCCGGGCAATAAGTTCGTCGCGGGTTTTATCGGAACTCCGCAAATGAACTTCTTCAACGCGACTTTGAAGCGCGACGGGGAAGAGATCGAGATTACTTTCGCGAACGATCGCAAGATCCGCGTTCCTCGCGAGTGCCTCGTCAAAGCGAAGAGCAAGTATTTGGACGGCAAAACCGTCGTTACGATGGGTATCCGCCCCGAAGACATCCATTTCGAAGAGGATTTCGTCAAGGCGAACCCCAAGACCGCGCTCGATACCAACATCGGAATTATCGAAGCGCTCGGCAGCGAGTCCATCGTCTACTGCGAGCTCGATCCCGATCGCGACAGCATCTCCGACAGCGGCACCCGTATGGTCCTTAAAGTCGATCCGAGAATCACGCTTCAAATCGATCAACCGATCCGCGTCGCGCTCGATCCGACCCGCATCCATCTCTTCGATCACGATACCGAAGTCAGCATTATGCCCAGAGTTCCCGACGTCAACTTGCTGAACGGCAAGGTCGAGGGCGGCAAAGTGGACTTCGGCGGCGTAAAATTCGACCTGCCTCCCGTCTTGAACCTTGCGGACGGAAAGTATCACTTCGCGATCCCCTCGGACGCGTTCCGCTTTAACGACGAGATCCCCGAACCCGCGATCGCGGCGGGCGATCCCAAGTACGTCGTTCCGTTCGACGCGGTTCCCGCGGAGTACCAAAAGAAAGCTTTCGTCGGCGCGATCAAACCGCTCGCGCACGAAGATTTCGCTCACGCGCATATCGGCGGAAAAGTTTCGATCGAAGTGAAGAGCGTCGAGACCATCGGCAAGACCAAGCTCCTCCGTTTCGCCTTCGGCGACGACCCCGTCTTCGCGATCGACGCGGCACAGACCCAAGAAGGGAAGACCGTTTCGACCGATATCGATTGGAAGAAAGTTTCGATCGTGGACGATTCCGGAAAAGAGATCCCCGCTTTGGCTCTTATGAACGTTTTGCACGGCAAGATGGTCAAAGAGCGCACGGGCAAAAAGGACTTCAACTTCGGCTTGAATATCGCGGACAAGATCTTTTACAGCACCGAGTACGTCCAGCAAAAGCTCTTTAACGCGGCGGGACGCAAAGTCTTCGATATCAAACTCGACGTCGACTTCGATCCGTATTCGGTCAAGATCGCGTCGGACGGCGTAGAAGCGAAAGTCAAGCGTGTTTCCGATTACGGAGCCGAAAGCTTCGCGACTTGCTTGGTCGGCGATCAGAAGATCAACGTCTTCCTGCGCCCCGAAGATAAGGTCAAAGAGGGCGATCAAGTCTTCCTCTCGCTCGATATCCCCGCGCTCGGGATCGTGGAAGCGGATCGCGGCATTCGCATCATCTGATCGGAAGGTCTTCGGATCTTTTGAAGAAAACGACGGGCGACGCTTACGGGCGTCGCCCTTGTTTTTTAAGAGTTTTCGCTTTTTGAAAGGGGAAAATAAAAAGAAATCTTCTCTCGCGCGGGCGCGCGCGATAAAAAACGTTTAACAAATCGCGTTTTTGGTGATATAATTTATGATATGAAAAAGTTCCGTTATGCTTTTCCGATTCCGGCTTACGTCGTGTATGCGCTGCTTTTATTGCTCAGCGCGGTTTCCGTCTTGTTTGCCGCGTTGCGTCTCGGAAACGCGGGCGGTTTCTTTTCCGTCTATCCCGTGTCGGACGTTTTGAGCATCGTCGTCTTTTCGATCGCGATCCTCGCCGTTCTGTGGTTGTCGCTTTTTTCGAATTACGCGTTCTCGGGCGATACGTTCGTCTTTACGCGTTTGTTTTTGAAAAAGCGCGTGAATCGGCAGGATATCATCAAACTTGTGACCGATGAAGAGAGCGGCGTTTCCGCGCTCTATTATTACGGATCCGTACCGGGGGAAAGAAACGTGGATTTTCTCGTCGTTTGCGTCGGGAAAGGGAAGCGCGAGGCGTTTGAACGCGCGCTTCGCGAGTTTAAGAGTGATATCGTGATCGAATCCAATCCGAAAGGGCAAGCGGATTGATCAAAGGGCGCGATCGAGGAGTGCTATGACAAATATTCTTGCGGCGTCGCTTGGCGAAAAAATGAGGGAAGCATTGCTTCCGGAAAACGTTAAATTTCTCGGAATGAACGTCAATCCGAGTTTTTTCACGTCACTGATCATTGCGGGCGTCTTGATTCTTTTCGCCGTAATCGTCCGCGTGTTTGTCGTCCCTCGTTTTAAGGACGTTCCCGGTAAATTCCAAAGCATTCTCGAATCCATCGTCCTTATGTTTGACAAAATGAACGAAACGGAAAGCGACGCGCGCGCGTTTATGGGCGCGTACGTCTTTTCCGCCGCGGCGTATATCTTCCTCGGAACGATGGTCGAGCTCATCGGTCTTCGCCCCGTTATGGGCGATCTGAACGCTTGTTTGGCGCTTTCGCTCTTTACCTATTTCCTGATCCTTTTCTTCGGGATCAAGGCGAACGGCGTAAAGGGCGGGCTCGGCGCGCTGAAAGATATCACCGTTCCGATCTCGATGTCCTTCCGTTTGTTCGGAAGTATTTCCAGCGGGCTTTTGATTACGGAGCTCGTCTATAATTATATTTTCCTGTCTTTCGGTCTTCCGGTGATCGTCGGCGTCTTGTTTACTTGCTTCCACGCGCTTATTCAAGCCTACGTCTTCGCGATCCTTTCTTCTCTCTTCGTGGGGGAAGCGGCGGTGCCGTCTGTCAAATCCAAGAAAAGTAAAAAGCAAAGCGACGAAACCGTCGCTTGAAGGAGTGAATTATGATCAGCGCAGTTCAAACGATAATTTCCACGATTTCCGATACCGCGGTTTTCGCGATCGCGGCGGCGATCGCCGTCTTCGTCGGCGTCGGCGCGGGTCTTGCGATGGGACACGCCACCGGTAAAGCGGTCGACGCGATCGCCCGCCAGCCCGAAGCGGAAGGAAAAATTCGCACGACCTTGCTTCTCGGTTTGGCATTTACCGAAACGACCGCGATTTACGGCTTATTTATCGCGATCATGCTCGTTATCAAAGTTTTGTAAGAGGGCGGATTCATGATCGTATCGGACGCAATTCTCGGATTGGATCTCATCAAGTTTCTTTTGCATCTTTTGAATTTTGCGATCCTCTTCGTCTGCCTTTGGCTGATCCTTTATAAGCCCGTGATGAAATCCATACGGGCGCGTCAGGATCGGATCCGCGCGGAGAAAGAAGAGACGGAGCGCAATTTGAAAGAGTCCGAAGAAGCGAAAGAGCAGGCGGAGACCCGCTTGAAAGAGCTTCAAAGCGAGATCGAATCGAAAAAGAAAGAAGCGGAAAAAGCCGCTGCGGAAAAGTATGAAGCAGTCGTAAACGAAGCTTCCGCGCGCGCTGCGGAGATCGTTAAGGACGCGGAAAACCGCGCGACGATCCAAGCGAATAAAGCGATCGAGAGCGCGAAAAGCGATATCAAAGACATTGCCGTTTCTCTTGCGGAAAGCATTCTCGACGACAAGATCAAAGACGTTGACGATAAGATGATCGAAAACGCGATCAAGGACTGGCGGAATGAATAAATTCGTCGTAACGAGCGCAAAAGAATTAACCGCCGAGCAAAAGAAGAAGATCGCGGTGGAACTGAAAGCGGAACTTTCTTCCGTTTCTTTTGCCGTAGACGAAGCGTTGATCGGCGGTATCGTGATTTCCGACGGAGAAAAAATTCTCGACGCATCCGTTAAAAGCAAGCTCGAAAGCGCGTCGAAAGCGGCGGGAAAGAATCTGTACGGAAAGCCCCTCGATCATATTCTCAAAGACTTAAAGAGGGAATTCCGTTCCTTCGAAGGAGAGAATAAGAAGTTTTCCGCGGGCGTGATCCGTTCGGTTTCGGACGGCGTCATTTTCGTGGACGGCTTGCAAGACGCAAAGATCAGCGAACTTTTGCTGATTGCGGACGAGTACTTCGCGATGGTGATGAACCTTTCGGAGGGTTCGGTCGGCGCGATCCTGTTGACGGGGATGACCAAAGTTCGCGCCGGGGATTTCGCCGTAACGACCGGTCGCATCGTCACCGTTCCCGTCGGCGAAGCGCTTCTCGGAAGAGTCGTTGACCCTCTCGGTTCTCCGTTGGACGGAAAGGGCGAGATCGCCGCGTCGGGTTTTCGCAGAGCGGAATCTCCCGCGCCCGGAATCTTCGACAGAAAGAAAGTCGATCAGCCTTTGTACACCGGCGTAAAGACGGTGGATTCGATCATTCCGATCGGAAAAGGGCAGCGCGAGCTTGTGATCGGAGACAGACAAACCGGAAAGACCGCTCTTTGTTTGGATGCGATCTTGAATCAAAAAAGGAAAGGCGTCTATTGCGTCTACGTCGCGATCGGGCAGAAGACGACGACCGTGGCGGACGTCATCAAGCGTTTAAAAGAGTACGGCGCGATGGATTATACCATCGTCGTCAGCGCGACCGCATCGGACAGTGCGCCGCTTCAATATATCGCCCCCTACACGGCGACCGCGATGGCGGAAGAGTTTATGCGAAACGGGAAGGACGTCTTGATCGTGTACGACGATCTGTCCAAACACGCCGTCGCTTATCGAACGATCTCGCTTCTTTTGAAGCGTCCCGCCGGGCGCGAAGCGTTCCCGGGAGACGTCTTTTATATTCATTCGCGTCTGTTGGAGCGTTCCGCCGCGCTGAATGAAAAGGCGGGCGGCGGTTCTTTGACCGCGCTTCCGATCATCGAGACGCTCGGATCGGATATTTCCGCATATATTCCTACGAACGTGATCTCGATCACGGACGGTCAGATCTTCCTTGAAAGCGAACTTTTCCATTCGGGCGTTCGCCCGGCGGTAAACGTCGGACTTTCCGTTTCCCGCGTGGGCGGCAGCGCGCAATGCGCCGCGATCCGCAAGGTCTCGAAGGGGTTGAAACTCGATCTCGCGCGCTATCGCGAAATGGCGGTGTTTACTCAGTTCGGCGCGGACGTTGACGAGGATACCAAAGAGGTCTTGGATAAAGGCGTAAAACTGACGAATATGCTGATCCAGCCGCAATTCCGTCCGTACTCGATGACGGACGAGGCTTTGGAAATCTATTTGACGAGCAAAGGCGCGATGAAGTACGTCGCTCCGAATAAGGTCCGCGAAAAATTGGACGAGCTTTTGTATAAGATCAAGTCCGAGCATCCGTCCGTCGTTTCTTCGATCGAGGAAACGGGCGATCTTTCGGACGAAGCGATCCGCGTCCTCGACGAGGCGATCGCGTCGGTCGGAGAAGAAAAGTGACGAATCG
This sequence comes from Clostridia bacterium, assembly GCA_024685775.1. Lineage (NCBI taxonomy): Bacteria > Bacillati > Bacillota > Clostridia > Clostridia bacterium. Next base: position 40,338 of record JAIKVL010000006.1, read on the forward strand.
CGAGATCAAAAGGCGAATCGGTTCCGTTAAAGAAACGGTAAAGATCACCAAAGCCATGTACTCGATCAGCGTCGCGAAGATGCTGAGAGCGAAAGAGGTGGTCCCGAAAGCGGAAGCGTATAAAGAGGCTTCGGAAGAAATGCTTTCTCTCGTCGCGCGTTCCATGGCGGCGAAAGAACCGTATTTCGCGCCGAGAGGCGATCGGGCGGGCTTCCTCGTGATCGCGGGCGACAAAGGTCTTTGCGGCGATTTCAATCAAAAAATCGTCGAATGCGCGATGCGCGCGATCCGAGAAAAAACCGAACGCTACGTCTTTACCGTCGGAAGCGTAACCCGTGAATCCTTTCGCAAAGCGGGCGTTTCCCCCGATATCGAGTTTTTGAACACGGCGGAGAATCCTTCTCCCGAGACGGCGTCTTCGATCGCTTCCGATATCTTGTATCTTTTCGAGAGCGATATGTTAGACGAGATTTGGTTCGTCTTTACGGAAGTCAAGGAAAACGGCGCGGAGGTCGCGCTCAAAAGGGTCTTGCCGTTTGCCGCTTCGGAAGGCGAAGCGGTTTTGATCGAGCCGTCGGAATCCGATCTTTTGCCGAAAGCGATGGAGCGTTACCTGTCCGCTTTCGTCTATTACGCTTTGATTTCTTCTTCTCTTGCGGAGAATCTCGCTCGCGTGAAAGCGATGCCGCAGGCGACGAATAACGGAGAAAAAATGATTGCGGCTTTGACCGCGAAATACAATCGCTTACGTCAGGAGGGCATCACGCGCGCTTTGCAGGACGCCGGCGTCTCGGATGCGAAACTATGAAAAAGCAGTATATCGGAAAAATCATAAAGATCATCGGCGTCGTCGTGGACGTGGCGTTCGATCGCCACACCCCTTCGATCAACGAGCTGTTGAAAGTCGAAGGGCGAAACGTCTCCCTCGAAGTCGTCAGTCACGCGGATAAAGACGTGGCGCGATGTCTTGCGCTTGATCCGACCGAGGGGTTGGAAAGAGGCTTGACCGTCGTCGCGACGGGCGAAAGCGTTACCGTTCCGGTCGGAGACGGCGTCCTCGGCAGAGTTTTGAACGCGTATGGCGAGCCGATCGACGGGAAAGGAGAGGTCGTCGGCGCGCGCTCCGGGATTTATAACGAGCCTCCGACTTTCACCGAACTTTCGCATAACACGGAAATTTTCGAAACGGGGATCAAGGTCATCGACCTTTTGACGCCCTACGTCAAAGGAGGAAAAGTCGGCTTGTTCGGCGGCGCGGGCGTCGGTAAGACGATGCTGATTTTAGAGCTTATCAATAACGTCGCGAAGATGTCGGACGGTCGCTCGATCTTCGCCGGCGTCGGAGAGCGCAGCCGCGAAGGATGCGAAATGATCGAAGAAATGATCGCGTCCGGCGTCCTCGACAAAACCGCGCTCGTCTTCGGACAGATGAACGAGACCCCCGCCGCGCGTATGAAAGCCGCGCTGACCGGGCTTACGATCGCCGAGCATTTCCGCGATAAACAGAAAAAAGACGTTTTGCTTTTTATCGATAACATTTTCCGCTATATTCAAGCGGGAAGCGAGGTCTCCGCGCTTCTCGGAAGAATGCCGTCCGCCGTCGGTTATCAGCCGACCCTCGCGACCGAACTCGGTTCCCTCGAAGAGAGAATCGCCAGCACGGAGAACGGTTCGATCACTTCGATCCAGGCGGTCTACGTCCCCGCGGACGACTTGACCGATCCCGCGCCTGCGACTTTGTTTACCCATCTCGACGCGACGACCGTCCTTTCGCGTAAGATCGTCGAGCAAAACATCTATCCCGCGGTCGATCCTTTGGAGAGTTACTCGAGGATCATGGAAAAAGAGATCGTCGGGGAAGAGCATTATCGGACGGCGAAACGCGTTACCGGCGCGCTCCAACGCTATAACGATTTGCAGGATATCATCGCGATCCTCGGTATGAACGAGCTTTCGCCCGAAGATAAGAAACTCGTTTATCGCGCGCGTAAGCTGCAAAGATTCTTTTCGCAACCTTTCTTCGTCGCGACTCCGTACACGGGAATTCCCGGGAAGTACGTTCCTTTGAAAGAGACGATCCGCGGGTGTAACGCGATCTTGGACGGCGAGTTGGACGACGTCCCGGAGGGCGCGTTCTATTTCATCGGCGGGTTGGAGGATCTGAAAAAGTGAGATCCTTCCCATTGACCGTTTTGACGCCGCTCGGGACTTTTTTCGACGGTGAGATCGAGTCTTTGACGCTCGTTACGTCGGAAGGTGAGATCGGGATCATGGCGGGAAGAGAGAGCGCGGTCATCGCCGTGGAAAAAGGCGTGATCCGTTACGTTAAAAACGGAGAGACCGTCTATCTTTCGGAAGACGGCGGCGTCTTCGAGATGAAAGGCGGGAAGGGCGTCCTTCTCTGCTCCGCGGTTTACGATCGGAAAACGGAGGCGGACGATCGGGTAAAGCGCGCGCAGACGCTCGAAAAGGAAAGAGAAAGGCAAAAGCAATCGCTGTCGGAGTACAAACTCGGGCAGGCGTCTCTTGCGAAAGCGTTTGACAAGCTGAAACGCGCAAGACATAATATTAAATAATACGCAAGTTTTTTGAAAAGGAGAGTTTATGAAATTTTACGGTCCTTCTTATTTGTTACGCGGACGTATCGTCGGAAAAGACGAACTCGCCGAAGGCGGTTTTTCGCAAAAAGACGTGGACGAGGCTTACACCGGAACGATCGCGTATTCGATTTTGAACGCGCATAGTCTCGGCGGCGCGGAAAAAGGCAAAGTTCTGAATATCAAATTCGACGCGCTTGCGTCTCACGATATTACCTACGTCGGCATCATTCAAACGGCGAAAGCCAGCGGTTTGACGAAGTTCCCGATCCCCTACGTCTTGACGAACTGCCACAATTCGCTTTGCGCGGTCGGCGGAACGATCAACGAGGACGATCACCTCTTCGGGCTTTCCGCGGCGAAAAAGTACGGCGGCGTTTTCGTCCCCGCGCATCAAGCTGTCATCCACAGCTATATGCGCGAATGCTACGCAAAATGCGGCGCGATGATCCTCGGAAGCGACAGCCACACGCGTTACGGCGCGCTCGGAACGATGGCGGTCGGCGAGGGCGGTCCCGAACTCGTCAAGCAACTCCTTTCGATGACCTACGACGTAAAATATCCCGAAGTCGTCGCTGTAATCTTGAAAGGCGCGCCGAGAAGGGGCGTCGGTCCTCACGACGTCGCGATCTCGATCATCGGCGAAGTCTTCAAAAAAGGTCTCGTGAAGAATAAGATCATGGAATTTATCGGCGAAGGCGTCGAGAATCTTTCCGTCGAATACAGAAACGGGATCGACGTTATGACGACCGAGACCGCCTGCCTCTCTTCCGTCTGGCAGACCGACTATAAAGTCAAAGAGTATATGGCGATCCGCGGCAGAGCGGACGATTATAAAAAGCTCCAACCCAAAGATCTCGCTTTTTACGACGGCGTCATCGAGATCGACCTTTCCGAGATCGAGCCGATGATCGCGCTTCCGTTCCATCCGTCGAACGCGTATAAGCTCCGCGATCTCATCGATAATCCCGGCGATATTCTTTCCGAAGCATCCGATAATATCAACGAACTTCTCGGCGGTAAAGTCAAAATGGATCTTACGAAAAAGATCAAAGGCGGGAAAGTTCGCGTGGAGCAAGCCGTAATCGCGGGATGCGCGGGCGGTACTTACGATAATATCGTCGAGAGCGCGAATATTTTGAAAGGGAAGAATATCGGAAACGGCGAATTTACTTTGAGCGTCTATCCCGGAAGCCAGCCCGTCTTTACCGAACTTGTAAATAACGGCAGCATCGCGACGCTTATGAAAGCGGGTGCTTCGATCCGTTCTTGTTTCTGCGGTCCGTGCTTCGGCGCGGGCGACGTCCCCGCAAACGATTGTTTGAGCATTCGCCACACGACGCGCAATTTCGAGAGTCGCGAAGGTTCCAAGCCCCTCGAAGGGCAGATTTCCGCAGTCGCGTTGATGGATGCGCGCAGCATTGCCGCGACGGCGGCGAACGGAGGCGTCTTGACGAGCGCGCTCGATCTCGATTACGACGCGCAGATCCCCCCGTATCAACACGACGACAGCTCCTATAAGAGCCGCGTCTATAACGGATTCGGAAAAGCCGATCCTTCCGCTCCTTTGCGTTACGGTCCGAATATCGCCGATTGGCCGAAGATCGAGGCGCTTGCGGATAACGCGATCTATAAGATCGCCGCGGTCATCAACGATCCCGTTACGACGACGGACGAACTTATCCCCTCGGGTGAAACCTCTTCTTACAGAAGCAACCCGCTTCGCCTTGCTCAGTTCGCGTTGTCGCGCAAAGTCCCCGAGTACGTCGGAAGATGCAAGGAGATCAAAAATGATTCCGATCTTTATCTTTCCCAAGGCGAAATTCCCGAATCGTATAAAAAAGCCGTCGAACTTGCCGGTAAAGATCTCGTCGGATCGATGCAGATCGCGAGCGCGATCTTTGCGGTCAAACCCGGCGACGGAAGCGCGAGAGAGCAGGCGGCGAGTTGCCAAAGAGTCCTCGGCGGCGGCGCGAATTTCTCGCGTGAGTACGCAACGAAGCGTTACAGAAGCAATTTGATCAACTGGGGTATGATCCCGTTTATCACGAAGGAGAATTTCGAGGTCGGCGATATCGTCATTGTTCCGAACGTAAAAGAAAAGCTTCTTTCGGATTCGACCTTTACGATCCGTATCGTTCGCGGTGATTCCGTCATCGAAGGAGAAGCGTCGGTCGATAAGCTGACGCAGGATGAAAAGACGATCATTAAAGAAGGTTGCCTGATCAACTATTACGCGAAGAGGTAAGTTTTTTCTTTCCGCCGCATAGAATAGCGGTATGAAAGTCAAGATCAACCTGAAAGCGATCGAACGCAATCTGAATGCTTTGCGGCTTGCCTTTGGTAAGCCGCTTATTTTTATGTGTAAAGCGGACGCGTACGGTCACGGTTTGGCGCGCGTCGTTCGCTCGGTTTCCGCGGAAGGTTACGGCGTGGCGACCGAAGAAGAGGGCGTCGTCGTCCGTTCTCTTACGAATGCGCCCGTTTACGTTACCGCGCCGAGAAAAGAGAACGTCGCGTTGCTTCGCGGGTTCGACCTGATTGCGCTCGTCGGGGAACCGACGCTTGCGGCGGCGTTGGTCGAAGCGGGGGTGAAGCGATGCCATATCAAAGTGAACAGCGGAATGAATCGTCTCGGGTTTTCTTCGCCCGAAGAGTCGGCAGCGGCGGCGGATAAACTGATCTCGGGCGGCGTCCGCGTCGAGGGCGTTTGCACGCATTACAAAAGCACCGACGAAGGGGATCGGCGAAAACAAAACGCCGTTTTCGAAAAATGCGTTTCGGCTGTTCGGGAAAAGGCGCTCTCTCTCGGCTTGTTTTCTCCGATTTTTACGCACGTTACGGGCGGCGGCTCGGTCGAAACTGCGGACGCTTGTCGGGTCGGACTCGCCTGTTACGGGTACGGCGACGGGCTGAACGTTCCGCTTGAAAAAGCGATGCGGGTGGAAAGCGAGATCTTAGCCGTAAAGGAGATCAGGCGCGGGCAAACGCTCGGATACAATGCTTTTCGCGCGCGCGAAAACCTCGTCGCCTGCACCGTTCTCGGAGGATATGCGGACGGGATCGATCGATCGGAAAAGGGAAGGTGCGTTCTCGTCGGCGGGGCAAAGGCTCGAATTGCCGCCGTCTGTATGGACAGTTTCGAAATCGTTACGCATCGTCTTGACTTGAAAGCGGGGCGGCGTGTTATAATAATGTCCGACGCGATCGACGCGAATTATATCGCGAAAAGCCGAGGAACGATCCCTTACGAAGTCCTCGTCGGCTATGACCGACCGCGCGCGGAATACCTGTATGACGGATAAAAAGGCGCAAAGAAAGATCGTAAAAGAAAGGCTTGCCGCTTTGACGGAAGCGGAAAAACGCTCGTTCGGGCAGAGGATCGCGGAAGCGGCGATCGCGGACGAAACCTTTTTTCGCGCGAAACGCGTTTTCGTCTTTCGTTCGATGACGGACGAGCCCGACACTTTGCCGATCATCGCCGCCGCGCTTTCTCTCGGGAAAGAGGTTTTTCTTCCTCGGATCGAAGGCGACGAGATGTTTTTGATCCCGTATGATAAAGATTCCGAGATGCGCCCGAATCGTTACGGGATCGAAGAGCCGCAGGGCGCGCCCTATCTCGGAAAAGTCGATCTCGCGTTCGTTCCCCTTCTCGGGTTCGACGGATCGCGCCGTCGTCTCGGAAGAGGAAAGGGGTATTACGATCGTTTTTTGTCGTCTTTCGAGGGCGTTTCCGTCGCGCTTGCATTTTCGACGCAGGAGCTTTCCGAGGTCGAATTCGATCCTTGGGATAAAAAGCCCGATCGCATCCTTACGGAGAAAGGAAGAATATGAGAGTTATCGCGGGAAAGTATAAAGGGAGAACGCTGTTTTCCCCGAAAGATCAAGCCGTCCGCCCGACGACCGATCGCATTAAAGAGAACGTTTTTAATTTATTGCAAACGCGGATCCCCGGCTGTGATTTCTTGGATCTGTTCGGCGGAAGCGGCGCGATGTCGATCGAGGCTTTGTCGAGAGGCGCGGCGGGCGCCGTCCTCGTCGACTGCGACAAAGAAAGCGTGAAACTCATAAAAAAGAATCTCTCCGCGCTCGGGATCGGAAGGGAAGCCGAGCTTTTGGAGACGGATTACGCGAGAGCGGCGGAAAGACTTCGCGGACGCTCGTTCGACGTCATTTTTCTCGATCCTCCGTATCGCGCGGACTTTTACGAGGACGTTCTTGACAAGATCGCGTCTTTTTCTTTACTGAAAGAGGGCGGAGTCGCAGTCTTCGAACACGCGACCGATCGCGCGCTTTCGCTTCCCGATGGATGGCGCGCCGCCGACGAAAGAAAATACGGCAGCGTGACGATCTCTCTTCTTGTCTTCGATTTTCGGTCGAGTATTGACAAAGAACGTCAAAAAGTGTAAAATCGAACTATGAGTAAATGTTTGGTCACGGGGACCTTTGACCCGATCACCCTCGGACACGAGGAACTTATCAAAAAAGCCATCGCAACGTTCGACGAAGTATCCGTCGCCGTCTTGATCAACCCCGATAAAACGCCGCTGTTTTCGGAAGAAGAGCGCGTCTCGATGATCGAGGAGACTTTCGGCGAAAAAGTCGAAGCATTTTCGTTTTCCGGTTTGGCGGTGGACGCGGCGAAATGCGTCGGAGCGTCCGCTCTCGTTCGCGGCGTTCGCGCGGACGCGGATATTCCCTACGAGATCGAAATGGCGGATTATAACCGCGCTTGGGGGCTCGAAACGGTTTTCTTTTTTGCCAGCGAAAAGCTGAAAGACGTCAGCGCGACGGCGGCTCGCGAATTATTGAAAAAGGGGATTATGCCCGATTCTCTGATGAGCGAACGCGCCAAAATGCTCGCGGTCAATTATTTGGAGGCAAAAAATGGATGACGTCGTTCAGATCATCGATCAACTCGAAGACGTTTTATTAAATAATAAAAGAGGTTTTTTCTCGGGTAAAATCTACGTCGATCAATTGAAAGTAACGGAGATTCTTTCCCGCCTGCGGGACGCGGTTCCCGCTTCTTTTCACGAGGCGCGCTCCATTTTGGGTCAGCGCGACGCTTTGGTCCGCGAAGCCGAACAGCGCGCGGAAAATATCATTCGTAACGCGAACGAGACGCGCGATAAGCTCGTCCAGGAATCCGAGGTCGTTAAATCCGCCGAAGCGGAAGCGGAACGGATTTTGAGTTCGACGCGCGACTACTGCGAAAATTTGAAATATAACGTAATGCATGATCTCGATTCCGAGCTTTATAATTCGTCCGTCCATCTGACGCAGGCTTTGGATTATATCGACGACGTTCGTTCCGAGATGCGGAAGCGTTTCCCTTCCGGAAACGGGCAGAATTAAAACGTTTCGGCGCGGTTGATCCGCGCTTTTTTTTTATTCGGTTCGGGATAATTCGTCGCGGGAAAGAATATCGTTTGATATGCGCGCAAAGAAAACGGTCTTTCTTTTGTTTTTCGTGTTGCTCTTACTCGTCGCGAACCCGTCGCGATACTTTGATTCGGTCGCTCGCGGCGTTCGGATCTTTGCGTATTCCGTCTTGCCGTCGATGCTCCCGTATTTCTTCTTTACGAAGCTTTTGACTTCGATCGGCGGGGCGGAAGCGTTGTCGCGGACGGTCGGAAGACCCGTCGGGAAAATCTATAAAGTAGGCGGCGCGTGCGGTTACGCGCTCGTTATGAGCGTTCTCAGCGGTTACCCGGTCGGCGCGCGCGTCCTTTCCGATCTTTGCGGGCAAGGATTGATCAGCGAAAAAGACGCGCGAAAAGCCGCCTCGTTTTGTTCGACGAGCGGGAGTATGTTCGTCCTCGGAAGCGTAGGCGCGTCCATCCTCGGCGACGTAAAAGCGGCTTGGGTGATCTTGGTCGCCCATTATCTCGGCGCGCTTTTGAACGGAGTTTTGTATTGTTCGTTCGGGAAGGGCGGCGGGGGACGCTTTTTGCCTTCGCTACCTTCGAAAAATGCGGACGACGTCCTCGCGGGCGCAATGTATGAAAGCGTGATCTCGCTTGCGCTCGTCGGCGGGTTTATCGCCGTGTGCAATCTTTCGGCGGATATGGTTTCGGATCTGTTGAAATGGCTCGGGTGGAAGATCGAAGAGGGAAGCGTTCTCGGCGCGACCGTGTTTTCGCTGTTCGAAGTAACGAGGGGGTGTATACTCTTTTCCTCGTGCGATCTGCCTCGCGCCGTAAAAACCGCGTGCGCTGCCGCCGCCGTCTCGTTCGGCGGGCTGTCCGTCCTTTTGCAATCGCTTGCGTTTCTCGGAAAATGCGGGGTAAAGGCTTGGAAAATGACCTTGATGAAAGCGACGCAGGCGGCGCTGACTTTCGGGATTTGTCTGGTTGCGGGAGTTTGGATCCTTTGATCAAAGGAGAAGCATTCCTCCACCCGAAAGGGGAAGACCTTTGGAAATCAAATAGATCTCGTGAGAAAGGGCGCAGATCGCCGCGCTTTTATCGCCGCAAGTTTTGGCTTCTTCTTCGCCCGTCAGGATTTTTCCGTATTTACTGAATAACGATAAAAGGTCGGTACGGTCTTTTTTTACGCCGAGGATCTTGAAATAGGGGGCGGCGTCGATCTCACTTTCGAAAAATGTTTTGCCGACTCCGAGCAACGCATTCGCGAGGATGCGCCTGACGCGCGCTTCGGAATAGCGTTTCGTCGCCGCGGTGCGGACGAGCTCTTCGGCGTTCGTCGCGTCTTTGGCGAGCCGTAAAATGCGGTTTTCGATCCCTTCCGTAACGTCTGCGATTCGTTTGAGACCTTCCGCGCTCATATTTGCGAGTTTATAAAGAATCAAAGCCGAGAAAGCGTTTTGATCGGAAAGGGCAAGGAGATCGGAAAGAACGTAAGGGGGAACGGCGCGGGCGATCTCTTCCGTTTTCTTTTCTGTTAGAGCGTTTCGGATCGCGCCCGAAGAAGGGAGTTCGTCGCTTAGCGAAAGAGCTTTGTAATTTCCTTTGCGGGGAAGCGCGAAGAATTCGAATTCGCCGCGCTTTTTCGCCGCGCGAACGTACTCGATCGCAAGGACGTCGTTCGGCGAAGTCAGCTCGGGGATCGTGATGCCGTTTCGTTCGGCGTATTTGCGGAAAGCTTGCGCACGCGCCACCGGGAAGGAGAACCCCATATCGAGCAGGTCGCGGATCGCGAGAGAGATTTCTTCTGGTTCTTCGGCGGAGAGCTTTGCGGCGTTCTCGATCAAAGGAAGAGACCCGCACTCGCTTCCGAAACAGACGACTTTTTCTTCGTTTTTTACGGCGGCGGCGATCTTGATCGCTCCGTCCGCGAAACGTTCCGCGCAGGAAACGCCGAAGATCTGCGGTAATTCGACGACGATATCCGCTCCCGCCGTCAAGGCGTGACGAGCGCGCGTATATTTGTCCGAAAGGGCGAGGGAACCGCGCTGCGTTACGTCTCCGTTCAGAATCACGCAGACGGCGTCCGGGCGCAGTCGATCCCTGACCTCGGTCAGTAATTTGATATGTCCGTTATGGAGCGGGTTGAATTCCGCCGTAATAAACGCGATCTTCATAAATTCGGCTATATTATTCCCTTTATATTCTTGCTTTTTCCCTTCGCGCGGGGTTATAATTATTATACATTTTTTAAGGCTTGCAATAAAGCGTTTTATAAAGGAGATTTGAAAATGTCGAAATTGATGGATGAAATCAAGCAAAAAGCGGCTCTTTTGAACAAGCATATCGTTCTTGCGGAAGGCGAAGAGGAGCGCATTATTCGCGCGGCTGAAATGATCGCGGCGAAAAAGATCGCCCGTTTGACCCTCGTCGGTAACGAAAGCGTGATCAAGGCGAAATGCCCGGATGCGAAGCTCGACGGCGTCTCGATCGTCGATCCCGAAACCAGCGATCTTACGAAAAAGTACGCCGACCTTCTCTATACTATCCGTAAAGCGAAGGGTATGACCGAGGAAGAGGCGGCTCGCCTCGCCAAGGATTGCACCTATTTCGCCGTCCTTATGGTTAAAGCGGGAGATGCGGACGGAATGGTTTCCGGCGCCGTCCACAGCACGGGCGACACCCTTCGTCCCGCGCTCCAAATCATCAAGACCGCTCCCGGAATCTCCACCGTTTCGAGTTGCTTTATCATGTGCCTCCCCGAAGGCTCCGCTTACGGCGAAAAAGACGTTATGGTCTACGGCGACTGCGCCGTCAACATTATGCCCGATGAGAATCAGCTCGCGGATATCGCGATCGCGACCGCGGACAGCGCCGTAAAGATCGCGGGCATCGAGCCGAGAATCGCGATGCTTTCTTTCTCGACGAAGGGCAGCGCGAAGCACGACACCGTTACCAAAGTCCAAAACGCGACCAAGATCGCGCACGAAAAAGCGCCCGAGCTCGCTCTCGACGGCGAATTGCAGCTTGACGCCGCGCTCGTCCCCGAAGTCGCCGCTTTGAAAGCTCCGGGCAGCAAGGTCGCGGGCAAAGCGAACGTCCTCATCTTCCCCGACATTCAGGCCGGAAACATCGGTTACAAACTGACCCAAAGACTCGGCGGCGCCGAAGCGATCGGCCCGATCTGCCAAGGTCTTGCTTATCCCGTAAACGATCTTTCCCGCGGTTGCGTTCCCGAGGACGTCGTCGGCGTCGTGGCGGTAACCGCCGTTCAATGCGGAAAATAAGGAGTAGGGCGATGAAAATTCTCGTTATCAACGCAGGAAGTTCTTCCTTAAAATACCAACTCATCGAAATGGAGACGGAGCAAGTCATCGCGAAAGGCGTTTGCGAACGCGTCACGATGAAAAATTCCACTCTGACGCATTCGGCGAAAGGGCAAAAGATCGTCATCGAACACGAAATGCCCACGCATACCGAAGCTTTGAGCCTTGTGCTTTCCGCTTTGACTTCGCCCGAGTACGGCGTTGTGAAGAGCCTTTCCGAGATCAACGCGGTCGGTCATCGCGTCCTTCACGGCGCGGAGGATTTCAAAAAGTCCGTCTTGATCGACGACGAAGTCGTCCGCATCTGCGAAAAGAACAAAGAACTCGGACCTCTCCATATGCCCGCGAATATCGCTTGCATCTGCGCGTGCAGGAAGCTTCTTCCCGTTCCGCAGGTTGCCGCGTTCGACACGTCGTTTCATCAGACGATGCCCGATTACGCGTTCCGTTACGCGCTCCCCGAATCGTATTACACCGAGTGGCGTATGCGCCGTTTCGGATTCCACGGGACGAGCCATAAGTACGTTTCGGGCGAAGCGATCAAGTATTTGAATAACCCCAAAGCGAAAATCGTTACCTGCCACCTCGGAAACGGCTCCTCGATGGCGGCGGTCAAAGAGGGCAAGTGCGTGGATACTTCGATGGGCTATACCCCGCTTGCGGGCGTCCCGATGGGGACGAGGAGCGGCGATATCGATCCCGCGCTTCTCGAAGCGATCTGCAATAAGACCGGTATGAGCATTTCGGACGCGGTCAACGTCTGCCTCAATAAGAGGAGCGGCGTTTACGGGATTGCGGGCGTCAGCGATTTCAGAGATCTCGCTTCGCTTGCGGAAAACGGTGACGATAAAGCGCGCCTCGCGCTCGATATGTTTGCGTACTCCGTCAAAAAGTTCATCGGCAGCTATGCCGCGGCTATGAACGGAATGGACGCGATCGTTATGACCGGCGGTATCGGTGAGAACAGCGCGGACGTTCGCCGCAGAATTCTTTCCGATCTCGAATATCTCGGCGTAAAGATCGACCTCGAAAAGAACGCGGTTCGCGGAAAATTCGCCGAAATTTCCACGCCGGACAGCAAAGTCAAAGTCCTCGTCATTCCGACGAACGAAGAACTCGTCATCGCGCGTGACACGAAAGCGATCGTCGAAGGATTGAATCAATAAGAACAATAAATTTATTCGTGAAAATCGTTGACAGTACGCTGCGTTTTCACTATAATAAATAATCGTTAGTGTACTTAATCGCACGGAACAGGAGGTGTTTGATATGGCAGTGCCCAAGTGTAAGGTTTCGAAATCGAGGAGAGATTCCCGCGCGGCGAATTGGAAGATCAGCGCGCCGGGTCTTGTTGAATGTCCCAACTGCCACGAGCTTATCAAGAGTCATAGAGTTTGCCCGTCTTGCGGGTATTATGACAAAGAAAAAGTTGTGGAAATCAAAGAAAAGTCTAACGACTGATCAATCGGCGCTCGGATGATTCCGAGCGCTTCTTTTTATTCTGAGGTCCGATTATTCGGATCTTTTTTTTACCGCAGGTTCCCGCGTTATGTACGTTTTTTGGTATTATGGAAACAACTTTCTCTTCGAGTCTTGCATTTGCGATTCGAAAGTGGTATAAAGACAAAAAGAGGAGGATTTCGAATGACGGAAAAGCGCGCGCATTGCAACGAAGGCGATAAAAAGATCGCATTGATCCGAATGATCCAAATTCTCGAAAACGAAACGGATCAAGAGCATCCTTTGACGCAGCAGGAGATCCTCGATAAGCTGAACGACGAGTTCGGATTGGTCGTAAATGATCGGAAGTTCGTCGGCAGAAACCTGAGGCTTCTTCGGGAACTTTTCGAATCCGACCCTTTCTTTCAGAATCCGGCTTGCGCGATTAATCTCGAAACGGATAAAAGGAGAGGGAGCTATTTTTCGAAAAGGCTTTTCGAAAACTCCGAGCTCAAAGTATTGATCGATGCGGTTTTGTCTAGCAAGTATATTCCGGAGAAACATTCGAAGGATCTGATTGAAAAGCTTTGCATGCTTTCGAATCGGTATTTCAAGTCCCACGTTAAGTATATTTCCGTTCCGAATCGCAATAAAACGGAGAATCGACAGCTGTTTTTGAATATCGATTTGATCGACGAAGCGATAGAAAAGGGGAAGCAGATCGTCTTCGATTATAATAAGTACGGCGCGGATAAGAAACTGCACAAGACGGTTTCTCATAAAGAAAGCCCGTACCGTTTGATTCTTCATAATCAACGGTATTATTTGATGTACGGCAGCGAAAAGTATAAGACCGTCGGATTCCTGCGCGTCGATAAGATCACGAATATCGAAGTGGCAAGCGAACCGTTAACGCCGCTTGCGAAATTGACCGGGTACAAAAGCGGTTACGACTATAAAAACATCGTTTCGACTTTGCCCTATATGTTCGGCGACGAGATCAAAATGGTGACCTTTCTAGCGAGTGATTTCGTGGTGGACGATATCGTCGATTATTTCGGAAACGACGCGCAAATCAAAGAATTGCCCGAGCATAAGCTCGAAGTCACGGTGCACACGAGCCCGAAAGCGATGGAGTATTGGGCGATGCAGTATTTGAATTACGTCGAGATCAAGTCGCCCGATTCTTTGCGCGAAAGGATCAAGGAAAACTTGGAAGCCGCGCGGGAAAAATATCGGTAAACGCGGGTCGCGAGCGGCTTGAAATTAACAGAAACGCCGCTTGCGCGTATACTGTAATAAAGGAGCGCGAGGTGTGTTCGCCTTGCGAAAAGAATATGCTAACGAGAGAAAAAGCAATCATGAGGACCGGTGCCGTCGGCATCGGGGTTAACGTCGCGCTGTCCGCATTAAAAGCGATTTTCGGCTTTATTGCGGGTTCGGTGGCGATCATTATGGACGCGGTTAATAACCTGACCGACGCGCTTTCGTCAGTCATTACCATTCTCGGCGTAAAACTCGCCAAGAAAAAGCCCGACGCAAAGCACCCGTACGGGCACGGCAGGGTGGAATATTTCAGCGCGATGATCGTCGCGGTCATCGTCATAACGGCAGGCGTCAGCGCGCTCGTGGAAGCGATCAAAAGTATGATCAAGCCCGCGCTTCCCGCGTATTCCGTCTATACGTTCGTTATGATCGCGCTTGCGGTCTCGGCGAAGATCGTTTTGAGTTTTTACGTCAAAAAGATGGGCAAAAAGTATAATTCCGACGCCCTTATCGCATCGGGGAAGGACGCGGGATTCGACGCGATCCTTTCTTCCTCCACGATCCTTGCGGGAATCGTCGCGATCGCGGCGAAGATCTCGATCGAAGGTTACGTCGGCGCGATCATTTCCCTGTTTATTTTGAAAGCGGGAATCGAAATGCTCTTTTCTTCCGCAAGCGACGTCCTCGGAAAACGCGCAAACAGCGAGACGGCGCGCGCGATCAAAGAATGCGTAGGGGAGATCGACGGCGTTCTCGGCGTTTACGATCTCTTGATCCATAATTACGGACCCGAAAGCGCGATCGCTTCGGTCCACGTCGAAGTCCCGTCCACGCTTTCCGCGAACGAGATCCATATCATAACGCGCACCGCTCAGGAAAAGGTTTTCGAAAAATTCCATATCTTTTTGACGGTCGGGATCTATTCGATCGACCAATCTTACGCAAGCGAGATCAAGCGCATCAACGAAGCCGCCTGCAAAAGAGACGGCGTCCTCGGAACGCACGGTTTTTACATCAACGAAGAGAAAAAGACGGTCTTTTTGGACGTCGTCATCGACTTTACGGTTAAGGACAAAAATGCCTTGATTTCCGCCTTAAACGAAGATTTTTCCGAAATTCTTCCGGGTTTTTCGTTTCTGATCAATTTCGACGCGAATTACACGGATTGACGGAGGTTTTATAAAGAAAAAACTCTCCTTTCGGAGAGCTCTCTATCGCACAATGCGAATAAATGGGTAGACATAGTTTTATTTGAACTTGCCTTGTTGTTTGTAATGTTATTATACGACGCTTGTCGCTGTTTGTCAATATAAAAGGAGAAAAATATGGAAAAATTATACATAGGACTTGATATCGGAACAAATTCCGCAGGAATCGCTTGCTCGGACGAGAACTACGATCTTGTTCGTGCGAAAGGTAAAGATTGCTGGGCGACAAGGCTTTTTGACGAAGCAAGTACCGCCGCGGATCGAAGAGTTAAGCGGACGGCTAGGCGGCGTTTGGCAAGGAGAAAGCAACGTATTTCGTATTTGCAAGAAGTGTTTTCGCCCTTTATTTCGGACAAGCAGTTTTTTATTCGTTTGAAAAACAGCCAACTTTTGCCGGAAGATAAAGATGAGTCTCTCGGTGGCGATAAAAATTCATTGTTTGCGGATATTGAATTTAACGATAAAGCGTTCCACAAGAAATTTCCGACGATATATCATTGGAGAAAGTATTTGCAAACTGCGGACGAAAAAGATATTCGGCTTTATTATCTTGCTTTGCATCATATCATTAAATATCGCGGACATTTCCTTTTTGAAGGGGAGGCGGGATCGGATTTCAGAGATTGTAATAGATTATTCAAAGCGTTGGAATCCGCTTTGGAAGATTTGGGATGGGAAAACAAACCCTCTTTTGATTCCGCGAAAATCGAAGACGCAAAAGGGATTTTGTTGGACGGAAAAAAGCGGCTTCGCGACAAACAGTCGGAATTGGAAAGGCTTTTCGGTATTGCGGATCCGAGCGGGAAAGAAATAATAAAAGGTATTTGCGGCGCAAAATTCGATCCGAAAAAACTTTTCCCAGATCAATATAAAGAAGAGAAGTCCTTTTCTTTGGCAGAAATGAACGAAGAAACGTTTGAAGCGCTTCAAGCGACCTACGGCGACGATTTTTTGCTTCTTGAAGCGATGAGGTCATTATATAACTATTTTGTTTTCGAAAGGCTTCTCAAAAACCAATCGGATATTTCTTCTGCGATGATTGCCGTTTATGAAAAGCACAAGAGTGATTTGAAGCGTTTGAAGGAGTTTTTAAGAAAGAATTGCGATAAAGAAACGTATAAAAAAATGTTTTCGGATAATGCGTACGATTCCGTTAAAAAAACGGGGAACTATGCGAATTACGTCGGTTTTACGAAAGAAAGGGGTAAAAAAGTCACACGTACGCACGTTCCTTACGAAGGATTTTTGGAATACTTGAAGAAGTTTTTGAACGAGCTTTCTTGCGAAGACGTTGCCGAGCGGGATGCTATTCTTTCGGAAGTCGAAGAAAAGACTTTTCTTCCGCAGATATTGCACTCGGATAACGGCTTGATTCCGAATCAAATCAATAAAGCGGAACTTGAAAAAATTGTTCGGAATATGGTTCGAAATCTTCCCGAAACCGCGGAAATGGCGGAAAAAATCAAACCGATTTTCGAGTATAGAATCCCGTATTACGTCGGGCCGCTTTCCGGAACCGATCGTTCTAATTGTTGGATGGTCAAAAAACCGGGAATGGAAGGTGAAAGAATAACTCCGTGGAATTTTGACGAAGTCGTGGATAAAGCCGCGTCTAATGAAGAGTTTATGCGTCGAATGACGAATAAGTGTACCTATTTGCACGCCGAGGACGTTTTGCCGAAAGGTTCCGTTTACTATCAAAAGTACGACGTATTGAACCAACTGAACACACTTCTCTTGAATGGGCAGCGCATTTCTTTGGAATTGAAACAGGAGGTTTTTAATAATCTTTTCCTTGTAAAAAAGAACGTCACCGTAAAATCGATCAAGGATTATCTCGTTCGAAGCGGGAGAATATCCGAATCCGAGAAATCAAACGTTCAAATATCGGGAGAGGAAGATTTTAAGGCAAGCATGTCTTCTTATCTCGCGCTGAAAAGCGTCCTCGGTGATTTTGTCGATCGCGATTATAGGAGCGGCGGTCGCGTTTGCGAAGACATTATCTTATGGCACACGCTGAATACCGACAAAAACGTCGTTATGAAACTTGTAGAGAATAAGTATGGTTCGATCCCCGAGATCCGTGAGAATATGGGAAGGATCAAAGGGCTTGTCTTTAAGGATTTCGGAAGGTTTTCCGAGCGTTTCCTGACGGGACTTCGCGTAACCGATCCCGAGAGCGGCGAGAATCTTTCGATTTTGGATCTATTATATGAAACGCAAATGAATCTGAACGAGATCCTTTTCGATGAAAGATTTGGCTTTATGGATATGATCCGCGAAGAAAACGGGGAAGAAAGCGCGGAGATCACGAAAAAAGATATCGATGAATTGTACGTTTCGCCTGCCGTTAAAAGAGGGATCCATCAGAGTTTGAAAATGGTGGACGAGTATGTCGCGGCGATCGGGAAGATTCCCGATAAGATTTTCGTGGAAGTAACGAGAGGGGAAGAGAAGGATAAAAAAGGAAAGAAAACCGAATCGAGAAAATCCAAGTTGCAAAAACTCTATAAGAATTTGGAAGGGATCGATCATCTCGTTAAAGAATTGGAAAAGATCGAAGAGAAGAAGCTCAAAAGCGAGCGTTTGTATCTCTATTTCCGCCAACTCGGAAAGTGTATGTATTCGGGGAAAGAGATCGACATCCGCGCGCTTTCGACCGATCAATATGACGTCGATCATATTCTTCCGAGATGCTATATTAAAGATGACAGTTTGGACAACAAGGTTCTCGTATTGAGAAGCAAAAATGAAGAAAAGCGCGATATTTTCCCGTTGCCGAAAGGTCTTGTTTCCGAAGAGGCTCGCAAGCATTGGGAATTGCTTCGCAAAAAAAATATGATCGGAGGAATTACATACGAGCGTTTGACGCGCGTGGAACCTTTAACGGAGGGAGAATATCAAGACTTTATCAACCGCCAAAGAACGATAACCGATCAAACGGCGAAAGCGGTGGCGGAACTGCTTAAAAGAAAATACAAAGATTCAAAAATCGTTTACAGCCGCGCGAAAAACGTTTCGGATTTCAGAAATAAATTCGGAATCCATAAATGCCGCGAGACGAATGATTTGCACCATGCGCGTGACGCGTATTTGAATATCGTCGTCGGAAACGTGTACGATGTTCGGTTTTCTACTCCGCAGTATATCCATTCCAAAGTCGGAGATGAATGGCGCGAATATAATCTTAAAAAACTCTTTGAGCGCGACGTCAAGGGCGCTTGGATCGCCGAGGGTGGAAAGACGATTACTAACGTTAAGAAAGTCGTACAAAAGACGAGTATGTGTGTTACGCGCTATGCTTTTTGCAATCACGGAAAATTTTATGATGAAACGGTATACGGAAAGGGCGATACCTGTATTCGAGAGCCGAGAAAAAAGAATTTGCCGATAGAAAAGTACGGCGGATTCAGCAGCTTGAAAACAGCGTATTTCGCAATCGTTTTATCAAAAGGCAAAAAAGGCAAGGAGATCAAAACAATCGAAGCGATCCCCGTTTTGTGGGATTATCGGGCGCAGTCGGATCCGAGCGCAATCCAAACCTATTTGGAAAGCTATTTGAAAGATCCGAATATCTTGATTCCGAAGGTCAAAATTAAACAATTGGTCAAATATAACGGAACGCTATTATGTCTTGCGGGTGTTTCTGATAATCGTTTGATTTATCATAATGCAATTGAATGCTTTACGGATAACAAAACCGATCTTTATGTAAAAGACCTCGGGAAATTCTCGGAAGCGGAAAAGACTTGGGATAAAGACGAGTATATGATTCAAGTCAATCGTTTCGGTCAAATCGCTCGAAAAATCGATAGAGAGCAAAACCTTGCGCTTTACGATTGGCTGATCAAAAAACTTGAAACAAATGAATATGGAAGAGTTTTAGCATTCAAGTTTGTAAAAACAGAGATCGTATCTCGGAGTGAAAAATTCAAGGAATTGTCACTTTTGGATCAAGCCAAAATACTTCTTGAAGTCTTTAAGTTTTTGAAGTGTGATGCAACAGAGGCGAATTTGAAAGCGGTTGGTGGATCCAGTCGATGTGGAACAATCAGAATGAATAAAGATATAACCGATGTTGATTTCCGTCTTGTCCATCAGTCTCCCTGCGGGTTGATCGTTCGCGAAGAAAAGGTTTGAAATGGGATTTCGCACGGTCATCGTCTCCTCGCGGTGCAAGATCGAGCATCGACTCAACTATCTTGTGCTTCGGGGAGAGTCGGAGAAAAAGATCTTTATCAAAGAGATCAACACGTTGATCGTGCAAAGTACCGCCGTGGCGCTGACTGCTTCCGCGCTATGCGAACTGACGAAAAATAACGTCAAAATCATTTTCTGCGATGAAAAATGCAATCCGCAAACCGAGCTCGTTCCGTATTATGGCGCGCATAACACGTCTAAGCGGTATAAAATGCAGATCGCTTGGAAAAGGCAAGTAAAGGAATCGGCTTGGATGGCGATCATTCGGCGAAAAATCCTGAATCAATCAGATTTTCTTCTTCGAAGAGGGTTTTCCGAAGAAAGCAAAATGCTTCGATCCTATGAAAAGTAGATTGAGCCTTTCGATCGAACGAATCGGGAAGGGCACGCGGCGAAAGTATATTTTAATTGCTTGTTTCCCGAGGGAGACGGAAGGCGTTCGGATACTTTTATCAACGGTTGCCTGAATTACGGGTATGCCGTCCTGCTTTCCGCGATCAATCGTGAGATTTCGGCAAGCGGATATCTTACGCAACTCGGAATATGGCATGATAACGAATTCAATTCCTTTAATCTTTCGTGCGATTTGATCGAACCGTTTCGTATGGTCGTGGATGAAACGGCGTTCTCCTTGGAATCCGGAGACGAAGCGTTTAAGAAAAAAATGGCGAATATCCTAAACTATAATGCGGTGATGCAAGGGAAAAGCACGACGCTGGATATCGCGATAAAGCAATACGTTCGAAGTTTTTTGGATTATATGAATTCGGACGGAGAAGGGGAGATAGCCTTTCCCGAGGGGATCGAAATCCAAGGTGACGTGCGGTAGATTTATGAGAGTGATCGTATTTTTTGATTTGCCGATGGAAAGCGCAAAGAATCGCAGGGATTACGCGCAGTTCCATAAGTTTTTGATTAAGACGGGTTTTATTATGATGCAAAAATCCGTTTATACGAAATTGTCGGTCAATAACGTTATGACCGAATCGATAAAGGAAAGCGTAGAAAAGAATTGCCCTTCCGACGGGATCGTCGAAATGCTTGAAGTGACCGAGCGTCAATTTCTTAAAATCAAATATGTGATCGGGGAGAAGCAGACTTCCGTGATCGACAGTATGGATCGATTGATTGAATTATGATAACGCTCGCGCATAAACACATCGAAAGTAAAATGATCTTGAAAGCGGATTCCCCGCTTTTGCTTTTTGCGGAAGATCCGCGTGAGTTTTATGATCTTGGAAAAAACCTTATAGCGGTAGCGGAAGGGCAGGAATCGGATTTTTCTTTGTGGGACGGAGAAAAGCCATTGGAAGCGGCGTCAAGGACTGCCCTAATGCGCGATTATTTCAAAATCGATTTCTCCGATAAAAAGATTCTGAATCTGTTATACAAAAAGTTGAAATCTGCGTTTTTCGAGGGCGCTTATATGCTCCCTTTGAATGAAATCAATGCGGGGATCGGGCGCCTATTTGAAGATTTGTTTTCGGAAGTCGATTATTTGCTCGAATATTCCGAACCGAATTTGGATGATCTGATTAAGGCTTGCGCCGTAAAGCCCGCCGTCCAATATGAGAGTCTTTTGGAAGCGATCGTTTGTTATATTGATCTTTTTGTTCGTCTGAAAAACGTGGACGCTTTTCTTTTTATCGGTTTGAAGCAGGTTTTGCGTGATGAGGATCTCGCAGCGCTTTATCATCATTGCGAACTTGGAAAAGTCGGTTTGTTTTTGTTGGAACATCAAAAGACGCGTCCGATTCTGCCTTCCGAACGGGCAATTATTCTGACGGACGATTTATGTGAAATTGTTGAAAATATGATGGAAACGTGATATAATTTTTGTATAAAACACAAGGCTACGCTCCGTTTGAGGTTTGAGAGCCTTGTTGTTTGAATAGGTTCTGAAACTCAGGCACGTCGATAACGACGGAAGGTGTTGTTTGAGAGCCTTGTTGTTTGAATAGGTTCTGAAACTACCGCAAAGCGTGTAAGGTAAGATCATAAGTTTGAGAGCCTTGTTGTTTGAATAGGTTCTGAAACTCAACCCCCGCAATGAGATAAGGTGTGATAGTTTGAGAGCCTTGTTGTTTGAATAGGTTCTGAAACATCTTCTTCATGAACGTCGGTTCACGAATGGTTTGAGAGCCTTGTTGTTTGAATAGGTTCTGAAACCCACCGCTACAAGGTTGTAGATCACAACTGGTTTGAGAGCCTTGTTGTTTGAATAGGTTCTGAAACACTCTTGCTACCCCCATACCTTCAGACATCGTTTGAGAGCCTTGTTGTTTGAATAGGTTCTGAAACTGAAGTTTTTCATGTTTTCTCCTTTGCCTTGTTTGAGAGCCTTGTTGTTTGAATAGGTTCTGAAACCGGCGCGGACGGAGCAAATTCGCGGACACGGTTTGAGAGCCTTGTTGTTTGAATAGGTTCTGAAACATATAGCCGTCGAGTTTTTCGACCTCGGTTGTTTGAGAGCCTTGTTGTTTGAATAGGTTCTGAAACACTTGGGAGGCAAGACTATCAATGGAAGCAGTTTGAGAGCCTTGTTGTTTGAATAGGTTCTGAAACAATATGATACTCTAAAAAATTTCCGCAATCGTTTGAGAGCCTTGTTGTTTGAATAGGTTCTGAAACCCTATAAACTTTGGATTCCTTACAAAAACGGTTTGAGAGCCTTGTTGTTTGAATAGGTTCTGAAACTTCTCGTCAACGATCAATCCGAGAACGCCTGTTTGAGAGCCTTGTTGTTTGAATAGGTTCTGAAACTATTGCATTATACTACTTCCTTTAACTGCGGTTTGAGAGCCTTGTTGTTTGAATAGGTTCTGAAACTGCGGACGGCTCGTCATGGAACCGTACTCGGTTTGAGAGCCTTGTTGTTTGAATAGGTTCTGAAACGTATATATTATACCAACTTCGATAACTCAAGTTTGAGAGCCTTGTTGTTTGAATAGGTTCTGAAACTTGCAAAACGCAATCTCGAACGGCTTTGCGGTTTGAGAGCCTTGTTGTTTGAATAGGTTCTGAAACTAGTCGATACGAGTGAGCTTCTATTCGGAGGTTTGAGAGCCTTGTTGTTTGAATAGGTTCTGAAACCGGTAAGATTGCGAAGCTTCTCTTGTATATGTTTGAGAGCCTTGTTGTTTGAATAGGTTCTGAAACTTAACGGTTGCTGCGGTCGCAGAAGAAAGAGTTTGAGAGCCTTGTTGTTTGAATAGGTTCTGAAACTTTATGCGGCGGGCGAGTATGGATCCATAAGTTTGAGAGCCTTGTTGTTTGAATAGGTTCTGAAACAGGTCACACTTCCGAAAAGGTGCTTGTTCGGTTTGAGAGCCTTGTTGTTTGAATAGGTTCTGAAACGTAGTATCGTTAGTTCTGAAAGAATGGCAGGTTTGAGAGCCTTGTTGTTTGAATAGGTTCTGAAACACTAATCCATATACGTTGAGTATCAACCAAGTTTGAGAGCCTTGTTGTTTGAATAGGTTCTGAAACAACGAACTACAATAAAACTGATTCAAAGCGGTTTGAGAGCCTTGTTGTTTGAATAGGTTCTGAAACACGATCCACCGCGACCCATCGCTCACGGCGGTTTGAGAGCCTTGTTGTTTGAATAGGTTCTGAAACCATTTGTCACTTGACCTTTATGCGTTTATTGTTTGAGAGCCTTGTTGTTTGAATAGGTTCTGAAACATCCCTGATTATCGGCTCTTTCGTGCGTAGGTTTGAGAGCCTTGTTGTTTGAATAGGTTCTGAAACAAAGATTCCCGTCTTTGTCCTTTGCAGTTCGTTTGAGAGCCTTGTTGTTTGAATAGGTTCTGAAACATGGCGACTACGGCGATTACAGGGGCGATTGTTTGAGAGCCTTGTTGTTTGAATAGGTTCTGAAACATATTGCACGCCGTTTCTCTTCGTGAAGACGTTTGAGAGCCTTGTTGTTTGAATAGGTTCTGAAACTTGCTGACAAGCCGAGCCCAAAGAGATAGGGTTTGAGAGCCTTGTTGTTTGAATAGGTTCTGAAACTTGACCGACGAACAACGCCCCGAGAGTTGGGTTTGAGAGCCTTGTTGTTTGACTCGGTTTTGAAACCGGGTTGCGCGCAGGTAACAGATATACCTGCGCGCATTGAATTGACGAATCGGATCCCGTTTGATATAATTGAAAAAGAAACGAACGGGAGATTTTCAGATGAAATACAGCTATAAGACGAAAAACACCTGCGCGGTGCAAATCGATTTCGATATGACGGACGGCATCGTCTCGAATATTCGCTTTCTCGGCGGTTGCAACGGGAATTTGAAGATGATCTCCAAATTGCTCGAAGGGAAAAGGGCGGAAGAGATCGTTTCCGCTTGCTCCGGAAATACCTGCGGCGGACGCGCGACTTCTTGCGCGGATCAACTTGCGAAAGCCGTTCAGGCGGCGCTCGACAAAGCGGAATAGAAAGTTGGGTCATTTCGATTTATTATTGAATCATTCGGAAAAATAGGGTCGAAACGAAAAAGCGCGGCGCATCGTTCCGCCTTTTTTTTGGATCGCTCTTTGAAAAATGCGGTCAAATTTCGGAAAATTGGGTATTGTAAAGATTTTATATCTATGATATAATATTAAAAGATTTTTTTTCGCGCGCGGAGGTCTTATGAAAAAATTCCGTTTGATCACGATTTTGCTTTGCATTTCAGCGATCGCGTCGTTTTGTTTATCCGCCTGTAATCTGAAGACGGATCAAACGAAAGAAGATCCCGTGCAACTCGTCGGCGGTGACGTCGGCATTTCAATCTATCACGATTCTTACACCAAATTTATCTCCAAGACGGACGGTGAGGAAGAAAAGGAGCAATCGCTTTCTTCTTCGATCCCGTACAGCGCCGCCGCGGGGGATCACGTCGTCCGAGTTTGGGCGATCGGTTCGGACGGAAAAAAGACCGCCGAATCCTCTTTTTCTTATTCGACGCGCGTCGTCGCGCTTTCCGATCTCGGAGTTTCGGGCGGCGTCGTCTCTTGGACTGCATCCGCGCGTACCGTCAGCGTTAAAGAAGGCGAGGGCGATTACGCCTTGACCGACGGGTTTAGCTATACCGCCGTTCAAAAAGACGTCGTCGTCAAAGTCAAAGCCGAAGGCGGATTCGATAAAGGCGAAAAGGTCTTTTATTCGGGCGCCGCGATCGAGCGCGAAGTCCGCGTCCGCACCGCCACCGCCACCGCTCTCGATTCTCCCGTCCTGACCGCGACGAAGGACGCCTTGACTTGGGCGCCCGTCGATCACGCGATCACGTACTCCGTCTCTTACGACGGCTCGTTTTTCTCAAACGCGGAAAACGCGCGCTATTCTTCGCAAAACGGCAAACACACGATCGCGGTCAAGAGCGTCGGCGACGGAGTTTATTATTCGGACAGCCGTCCCGTCGTCTTTACCTACACGACCGAGCCTTCCTCCGTTACCGTCGATAAGACGGCGGCGAATACCGCGGAGCTTTCCTTCGTGGGGCTCGGACTCGAAAAGGCGATCGGTTCCACTTTCGACGTTTTCGAAGGCTCGACCTTCGTCGCGAAAGACACCTGCGAAGTGACGTTCCGCGCGATCTTCGGATTCGACGTCTCGTCGGGCGTTTATTACGCCGAAAGCGATTTCGAAAGCGTGTGCTTCGTCGCGCCCGCCGCGAGACCCGCCTCGATCGAAGCGGCAAGCGATTCTTCCGAAGCGAGTTTGAAATCCCGCTGGGACGTCAAAAAGTTCGAAAACGCTTGGATGGCGACGAACGCGTTCGTTTCCGTCGAAGAAGGATTCGACGGCTCTGCCGCGCTCGGTTTGAACGGGTGGAATAACACCGTCGCGTACCGTTTCAGCACTTCGTATTCTTTGAGCGACGGTTATAACGCGGTTTCTTTCGATTTCAAAGGGGACGGCGTCGCGAGTTTGGTCGTCACACTCGCGGACGACGACACGGGGTATTCGATCAGTTATGATCTCGGCGTTCTCCCCGAATATTGGCTTTCCGTCACGCTTTCCCTGACAGACTCGCGCTGGAAGATCAACAACAGCTTCCCGCTTCAAACCGCTTGGGGATTGAAAAATACCGATCTCGCGGATTCTTTCGATCTGCCCAAGAATATCAAACAAGCCGTCGAACTCTATGAGATCGTCCCGTTCCTCGATCGTTTGAGCTTTACGATCAAAGGAAATTCTCCGAGCGGCGCGAACGCCCGTTTGATCGTCGATAACGTTACCGCGCTTTACGAAGCGGAAGCGGAAACCGCGATCAGACAACCTTTGTTCGGGATCGGCACTTCGTATCTTGCGCGCGAGGCGATCGAGAACGACGTCAACGAGATCGTTCTTTCGCTTTTCGGCGATTCGATGCGCGTTTATTCGACCGCGCTTGAAACCAACTTCGTTATGGAAGGCTCGCTTACGATCGACGTGGACGCCGCGACGATCTCTTTTGCGGACGATCTTTCCGATTTCGAAATGAAGGGTTCTTTCGAGAAAAACGGGTATTCGATCCGAGTCACGGAAGCGGCGGGGCAGAACGCCGCGCACTTTGCGGGCGCGCTTTTCGAGACGACCGCGGACGTTTCCCTCGATTTCGAGGACGGGACGGCGGGCGAGACGTACAGCCGCGATGAGATCTCCGAATACACGTATTCCGTGCAAAACGGCTGGCAACCGCTTTCCTCTTCGCAGATCTATTGCCGCGAAAAAGCGGATTCGTTGGTCGGTTCGTTTGCGACCGGGAGATGGGTGACGAATAAGTTCGTCTATAACGAGGGCGGGCGCGCGCTCGGTTTGGCGAACGAATTCTCTCTCGATCTTGCTAACGATTTCGCGGGCGCGTCGGAACTCAAATTAAAACTTGTCGCCGTCGATGAAAACGGCGGTTTGACCTATTTGATCGGCAGCGCGGATAACTTTTATTCTTTCCCCGTGACGGATGGCTTCGTCACCATCGAAAAGAAATTCGTCGAACCGATCGTCATTCAAAGCTTTTATTTCGTTACCAAAAACGAATCCGAATCCGACGTTCAATATCTTTATGCGGATCGTTTGAGAATCCGTTATAAAGCGGAAGTTTCCGCCGCTTCTTCCTATGCGGCGCCGATCGTTTCGGCGGATGAGTATTCGCTTTCTTTCTCACACGACGATCCTTCCGCGGAATTCGAGTATTCGCTGAACGGCGGCGAATACCAAAAAGGCGCGCTCTTCGCGGTCCCTGCGGAAGAGGGATCTTACGCGCTTCGCGTTCGAGCTTTGATCGGCGAGGACGGGACGCCTTCCAAAATCACTTCCTATTCCTTTAACGTCGTTCGCGTGAACCTCTCGAAGATCGACGTCGCGATCGACGGCGGAGTCCATACCGCGACTTGGGCGACGAACGGGCTTTCTTTCCTCAAAGTCGGAGACGGGGAATACGCTTCTTGCCCCGAGAAATCTTTCTCCGCGGAAGCGGACGTCACGATCTCCGTCAAGGCGGAAGGCTACTATGACGAAGCGAATAAGACCTATTACGTCGGTTCGCAGGAAACCGTAAAAAAGATCCTCGTTACTGGGACTTTGGACGCGCCCGTCCTTCGCACGACCCAAGAGGGGATCGAGTGGGACGCCGTCACGGAAGCGGATCGATACGCCGTCTCGGTGAACGACGGAGACTTTGTAGAGCAGTTCGACAGAACTTTCCCCTTCGCGCACGCCGTCGGATTCTATTCCTTGCGCGTGATTGCGATGATCGGGGGCTCGATGGCGTATTCCAACGCGTCCGAATATCATTACGAAGTCAAAGAGATCGATTTGCGCGATCTCAAAGTCCGCGACGCGACCGCGACTTGGCAAGCAAGCGCATTTGCGGTCTACGTCAAAGTCAATGCGGGCGAATATACGCTCGCGGAAGGGAATAGCTACGTCGCTCGCCCCGAGGAGATCGGCGCGCATCGCGTTACCGTCCTCGCGAAAGGCGGCTACGACGAAGACGCGCACGTCCTTTATTACGCCGAGACCGAGCCGACGCTGGAAGCTAACGTCTTCATCAAACGCGTCGCGCGCCCGGTGCTTCGCTTGAACGATTTGAAAAACGGCTTGATTTGGGATAGCCTTCCTTATGCGACGGGTTACCTCGTCAAAGTGAACGACGGAGAATGGACGGAATGCGTGAACTACGCTTTCGCGACTCTTCCCGGCGAATACTCCGTTTGCGTCCGCGCTCTCGGAAACGGATCCAATTATCTCGACAGTTTGGAGTCCGACGCGTTTTCTTACTCGGTCGTCGCCATCTCTCTTTCCGATATCGGCGTGACCGATCCCGCGCCCGCTCCCACGGGTAGGACGGTTTCTTTCTCTTCCGTCTCGTTGAAGACGCTGTATAAGTGGGGAAGAGCGCCTTACGAGGAGACGAACGAAACCTCTTTCAAGATCATCGAGACAATTGATTTCGCCGTGAAAGCGGTCGGCGGATTTGATGAAGAAAACGATATCTTTTACGCGGGCGAAGATATTATCAAGGAAGTTCACGTCGTCGTCCCGATCTTCCTGCCGTCTCCCGTCTTGAAGACGAACGAAAGGGGAATCTATTGGAATAAGATCGATTCGATCGAAGGGATCCCGTACAAAATCCCCGGAATCGAATATTCCGTCTCGATCAACGGCGGCGAACCCGTGATTTACACAAACGACAACGGAAAGGATAAAATGGAAATCGTTCTCGCCGATCAACCGTTCGGAGTCTATACCGTCTCGGTCAAAACGGTGAACGAGGATCCCGAGCAGTATCCGGACAGCGAAGCGAGAGAAAAGAAGTTCGAGGTCGCTTCCGTCTATTTGCCGGACGAATTGGAGATGAACGGAGCCACGGTCAGTTGGACGTATCGCGGATTCTTGTCGTACTACGTCGGCGAAGTGGGGCAATCTCCGAACGATGCGGATTACGTCCCGTATGATAAAAATTATTATATGAGCGAGGACGGAGAGGATAAAGAGGTTTACGTCCGAGTCGTCGAAGGCTACGACGCGGAAAATGCGATCTTATATATCGGCGATCCGATCAAACGCTCGAAACCGATCCAGTACGGACAATTGACCGCGCCCGTCCTTCGATTGAACGGCGACCGCAACGGGCTCGTCTGGGATCCGGTCTCGAAAGCGACTTCTTACGAAGCGAAGATAAACGACGGCGAATATAATACCGTCGAAAGCTATGCGTTTACGAACGTTCCCGGAAGCTATACCGTCTATATCAAATCGGTCGGAACCGGGACCTTGCTCGATAGCGAGCCTGCGGTCTTTACCTATACCGTCCGCGCGATCGAACTCAGCGACGTAACCGTCGTCAGCGGCGTTGCGACTTGGTCGTTCGTCGGAATTCAGACTCTTGCGAAGTGCGGCGCCGCGCCGGAAATTTCCTCGAAAACTACCCTTTCGCCCGAAGCGACCGAGACCGTCGTCTTGCGCGTGGATCCCGGTTACGTTTCGGACGGCAACGTCTATTACGTCGGCGAACCGATCGAGAAGACCAAAAAGATCGTCGTTCCGATCGTTCTCGCCGCGCCCGTTCTTTCCTTTACGAAAAACGGAATAACTTTCCCCGCCGTTTCGAACGCGAATTCCTATCTCTTATCCGTAAACGGCGGCGCGGAAACCTCGTTGAATGCTTGCTCGGTGGCCCTTGAAGATGCGGTCGGTTCGTATACGATCCGCATTCGCGCGTACAGCGAGGACGAGGAGCAATATCCCGCAAGCCCGGTCGGCGAAATCTCTTATGAGGTGAAGCAGGTCGCCTTGTCCGAGATCGCCCAAGAAAACGGCGTCGCTTCCTTTACCTACGTCGGAAAGCTTTTCGTAAAAGAAGAGGGTAAAGACTTCAAAGAGAAGACCGCAAACACCTATGGTCCCGAGAAAACGACCGTGATCTACGTCGAAGCAAGGTCCGGCGCGGACGAAAACGCGCGCGTTCGTTTTGTCGGCGCAACCGTTTCGAAGCAAGCGGAGATCATCGTCCCGATCAAACTTCCGAAGCCGACTTTGGCTTCCGGAAAGAGCGGGCTTACTCTTACGAAAGATGCTAATGCGAATTGTTACAAGATCTCAACGGACGGCGGCGAATTCGTCTCGTATACCTCGGACGAACTTTTGTATCTCACGGCGAGCGGCGATCATACCTTCCGCATCAAAGCCTACTCGAATAACGAGGCGCAATATCCCGCGAGCGACGAAGTTACCTTCTCGTATAAGACCGTCGCGGTCTCGCTTCCCGATATTTCGCTCTCGGGCGTGACGTTCTCTTGGAACGCGACGGCGGCGACCGTCTCTTTGAAGATCGATTCCGGTTTATACGCGCCAACGACTTCGACTTCCTATAAAGCTTCTTACGTCGGATCTTCGGCGGGCAAAGAGCAGCATACCGTTTCCGTCAAAGCGGAAGGCGGTTTCGTTTCCGCGAGTTCGACTTTCTACTACCCGTCTTCCTCGATCGAGAAATCCAAGAGCGTCGAGATCACGAAGCTCGGAAAGCCTTCGATCACCGCGGGCGACTCCAAACTCTCTTGGGGTGCGGTCTCGAACGCGACCGCTTACGCCGTTAAAGTCGGAAGCGGATCTTACGTCAATCAATCGGGCAGGGAGTACGCCTATTCAACCAAATCCGGCGGCTACACCGTCTCTGTCAAAGCGGTCGGAAACGGGACGACGGTCGTCGACGGTGACGCGGTTTCCCATTTCTACACCGTAAAGACGGTAACGCTTTCGAATATTACCGTCGTCGGCGCGAAGGCTTCTTGGTCCTCCGTCGCGTTCAAAACTTCGTTAAAGGTCGGAAGCGGCAGTTATAAAGTGACGACCGACACTTCGTATACCGCGTCGGGCGAGGGAAGTTACGCCGTTTCCGTCAAGGCGGAAGGCGGCTACGATTCTTCCGCAAATATCTATTATTATGCGGCGTCTCCGATCGAAAAGACGGGGACGATCAGCATCGTAAAACTCGCCGCTCCGTCGCTGAGCATTACTTCGAGCGGGGTGACTTGGGCTGCCGTTTCGAACGCATCCGCGTATTACGTCAAAGTCGACGGCGGCAGTTATAAGTCCCAAACCGGGCGCACGGTTTCTTTCTCGACTTCCGCAGGCAGTCACAGCGTCAGCGTCTATGCGTCGCGCTCCGATAACTCGGCTTTCGTCGATTCGAACGTTTCTTCGACTTCGTATATGACAAAGACCTCCGCTTTGAATTTCCTTTCGAGTTCTTCGACGACGGCGGTTTGGACGCTTTCGGGCTTGAAGTCGCAATACTCGACCGATAACGGAAGCACCTATAAAGACACCTCTTTGACTTCCTACACCGCGACTTCTTCGGGGACGGTGAAATTCCGCGCGGTCGGCGGCTACGAGGCGTCCTCCAACACCTACTATAACGGGACTTCTTCCGCGCAAAGCAAGACCTTTACCGTTTCCGGATTGATGCTCGACACCTTCGATAAGAGCTCGATCTCCGGATGGTCGAAAGAAAAGTTCGGGACGAAGGATTGGGAAAATAGCCCCAATTCCGGTTTGACTTTGGTCGGCGACGCATTCGGGGCGGGGCAGGCGCTCGAAATGAAATCTTTCGCGAACGGCGTGGCGTATCGATTCGGCAAAGAATTCGGAACGCTGACGAAAGCGTATAAGGGCATCGCGTTCAACCTCAAACTGAACGATTATTATTCCACCGCGAAGACCAAGATCCGTTTCGTCGACTACGCGAACGGTATCTACGTTAACTACGACCTCGCGAAACTCAATATGAACAACAATTCTTGGTACAGAGTCGTCGTCTCCTTTGACGACGAGAACCTCGAAGTCAATATCGGCGGAACGAACTATTCGCCGAGCAAGGTCAAACAGTACATCGGCAGGACGGAATACAAGACGTGGGATAACGCGATCAAGGCGATGGACGTCATGTATTTCATCATCTCGGGATCGGTGTCGAATAATCCCGCCGTATATACCTATATCGATAATTTGCAGTTCCTCGATTCGGCTTCTTCTTCGAGCGCGACGAAACTTACGACTTCCGTTTTGAAGGTTAATTTCGACGACGGTTCCGTCGGCTCCGCTTATTCGAACAGCAAGTGGAAGCAGTACGCTTGGACGGGTAGCTCTTACGCATCCGTCTCGGGCAAAATGAATTCGCGTAAACCCGCTTCGTCGCCCCTCGTCGCTCTTGCTTGCGGCAACACGACGTATAAGTACGTTTATAACGAGGGCGGTTCCGCGCTCGGAACGGCGAACCATCTCTCGATCGACTTCGGTAACTGGTATGGCAACCTCGGTCCCATTCATTATCGCGTCGCGATCGTCAATTCTTCGAATAAGACGATCTATCTCGCCGGATCGGAAGTTACTTTCGCTTCGCTTGCTCTGACGGGCGGCAACACGATGAAGACGCTGAGTTTCAATTTCGCGAGCACTTCGATCAAGAGCGTTTTGATCTTCGCGCGCTATGACGGAGCGGATAACTATCTCTATATGGATAACGTCGTTCTCGCAAGCTGTAACGTTTCGTAAAATCCGCATAAAGCGGCTGAATAATAAAACAAAAAAAGAGGAAAAACAGATGGCAAAAATCATTGGTGAAGCACTTCCGAATATCCCTTGGCAAGACCCCGCGGACAATTCTCCCGTTTGGCGGTATTCCGGAAATCCGATCATCGGCAGAAATCCGATCGAGAACGTAACGCGAGTCTTTAACAGCGCGGTCGTCCCGTTCAAAGGCGGGTTTGTCGGCGTCTTCCGCGGCGAAACGAAGAACGGGATCCCGTATCTCTATTTCGGCAAAAGCGCGGACGGTATTCGTTTTACGTTCAATAAAGAACGCATCGTCTTTCATCAAAAGGACGGTGGGGCGTATAAGTTCGAATATGCCTACGATCCGCGCGTCGTAAAGGTCGAGGATACTTACTACGTCATTTGGTGCGACGGCAAGCACGGGCTTCCCGTCCTCGCGCTCGGAAAAACGAAAGATTTCGAAAGGTTCGAGATGGTTTCGCATCCGTTTTTGCCCTTTAACCGAAACGGCGTCCTTTTCCCGAAAAAGATCGACGGAAAATATTATCTTTTGTCTCGTCCTTCGGATAACGGACACACGCCGTTCGGCGATATCTATATCTCCGAAAGCCCCGACCTCGTCTATTGGGGCAATCACTCGCGCTTGATGGAGAAGGGCTACGAATGGTGGCAAGGATTGAAAATCGGGGCGGGTTGCGCGCCGATCGAGACGAGCGAAGGCTGGCTTTTATTCTATCACGGAGCCACGCAGACCTGTAACGGTTACGTCTATTCCCTCGGTGCCGTGATCCTCGATAAGGACGACGTCCGCAAGGTAAAACATCGTTGCGGAAACTTCCTTTTGACGCCCGAAGCGGACTACGAGACGGTCGGTTTCGTCCCGAACGTTTTGTTCCCTTGTTCCGCCCTCACGGACGCCGAAACGGGGCGCATCGCGATCTATTACGGCGGCGCGGATACGGTGGTCGGACTCGCGTTTACCACTATTGACAAAGTACTGGATTATATTGTAAAATTTGAAAGATGAACAGAAAACTGATTATTGACAGAAACAGCCCCTTAAACGACTTCGGCGGAAGGGTCAAAAAGTCCAGATATTTGATCTTGATGATCATACCTGCGATCATTTATTACCTCGTTTTTTGTTACGCGCCGATGTACGGAATTTTGATCGCTTTCAAGCAATATCTCCCCAAACAGGGCATTATCAACAGCCCTTGGGCGGATATGGGCGGTTTCGGGAATTTTTACACGATCTTCCAAGATCCCTATTTTTGGAAAGTCCTTCGCAATACCGTCATTATCGGGCTTTGTAAGATCATCATCAGCTTTATCGCCGCGCTTCTCGTCGCGATCCTCATCAACGAGATCCGTTTGCGCTTTTTCAAAAAGACCGTTCAAACCATCGTTACTTTCCCGCACTTCTTGTCTTGGGTCATCGTCGGCGGATTGGTCGCGAATATTTTCGGCACTTCCGGTATCATAAACGATATTATCGCTTCGACCGGGGCGGAACGCGTCCAATTTCTTGCGAACGGAAAAGTCTTTCTCTCTTTGATTTTCGGATCGGACGTCTGGAAAGAAGCGGGGTGGAGCAGTATCATTTATCTCGCCACGATGGCGGGCATTTCGCCCGAGCTTTACGAAGCGGCGGATATCGACGGCGCGACGAGGCTTCAAAAGATCTGGCATATCACGCTTCCCGCGATCAAACCGACAGCGATTCTTCTTTTGATCCTTTCGGTCGGCGGCATCCTTTCCGCGGGTTTCGATCAGATCTTTAATATGTATAACCCGCTCGTCTATGACGTAGCCGATATCATCGACACTTATATCTATCGTTCCACGTTCCGCGAGTGGCAGCCCGCCGAGATCGGCGCGGCGGTCGGTCTTTTCAAATCGGTCGTCTCCTTTATCCTCGTCCTGATCGTGGATAGGATCGCGAAACTCAGCGGCGAAAGAGGTATTATATGAGAAAATTCGAGAACATGCGCTATTTACCCCTTCGCCCGAAGGGAAGCACCTTTGATAAGCGGATCGGTCCGATGGATTGGATCATTTTCGCGATCCTGCTCCTCTATGCGCTTATCATCATTTATCCTTTTTATAACGCGCTTTTGATCTCGATCTCGCCGGAAAGCGTCTATTTGAACACGCCTTTTCTTTTGTATCCGAAAGAGATCTCTTGGGATAACTACGCGACGGTCTTTTCCAGCGCGTCCTTGTGGTCGGGCGTTCGCGTGACGCTCCTTTTGCTCTTCGTCGGAACGGCGTATCAATTATTCTTTACGGTCATCACGGGTTACGCTTTGTCCCGCAATAAGTGGGTCGGTAAAAACTTCGTTATGAATATGATCCTCGTAACGATGTTTTTCGGCGGTGGTTTGATCCCGTATTACTATTTGATCAAAAATCTCGGGCTTTACAATCAAATTTGGGTCATGATCATCCCGGGCGCCATCGACACCTACAATATGCTTTTGATGCGTAACTATTTCGCTTCGCTTCCTCCCGATCTCGAAGAATCCGCGAAGATCGACGGCGCGAACGATATTCAGATCTTCTTCAAGGTATATTTGCCGATGGCTCTTCCGATGCTCGCGACGGTCGGTTTGTTTTTCGCGGTCGGCAACTGGAACAGCTGGTATAACGCGATGCTCTTCATCGAAGAGCCTTCCTATAAGCCTTTGCAACTCGTCCTTCGCGAAATGATCACGACGAGTTCTTCTTCGATCGAGACCTTGGGGCAAAAGGTCGTCTATTCCGAAGGTTTGACGATGGCGAGCGTCTTTTTCTCCATCGTCCCGATGATGTGTTTCTATCCCTTCCTTCAAAAGTTCTTCGTTAAGGGCTTGGTGGTGGGTGCTATAAAAGGATAAAACGGAGGTAAGTATGAAAAAAGTTTTACTCGTAGTTTTGGTTTTGTCTCTCGTGGCTGGTTTGTTCGCGGGCTTTGCGGGTTGCGCAAAGAAGAACGACGAAGGCACGATCACGATCCGCAACCTGTACTTTAACGATTGGAACGGCGACGACGCGTATACCGCCGCGCTCGAAGAACAATTCGGGATCAAGATCAAGACTTCCACCTATTCTTGGGCGGACTGGGATCAACAGGTTTCCTCCGCGATCAACGGCGGCAACGTGACGGACGTTTTCCAAGCCGATATCGATAGCTATAACTTTGCGAACAGTTACGCATTCTGGGCGGACGATCGCGACATCAAGCCGCTTCCCTCCGACCTTTCTCCATGGCCCAACCTCAAAGCGATGATCGAGGGAATCTTGGACGTGGACGAACTCAAATACAAAGCGAAAGGGGATAAGGAAAAACGCTTGTGGGGTATTCCCGTCGCGAAAAACATTCAGGGCGGCGAGGCGGATTTCACTCCGTTTACTTACGTCTACCGCCGCGACTGGGCGAAACAGTACGGCGTCTATAAAGAGAACGATATTTACACTTGGGAAGAATTCAACACCCTTCTTCAAACTTTCTATAATCAAAAATGCAGAAGCGGCGACTTCTACGCGCTCGTGGACGTCGAATGGGGCTTCCCGTCGATCGTGAATTTCTATAAGACCGCTCCGCACTGCTTCGCGATCGGATCGAACGGAAAAATCGTTTCCAACTACGCTTCCGACGAGTATGTCGCGGGCTTGACCAAATCGAAAAATTTCGTCTCGTCCAAGATCTACGGGTACGAGCAGTATTCCTCCAACGAGGGCGACGCGAATAAGAAGTACTACGGCGGAAGAGTCGGCGTCTTCTACGAGAACCTTTCCCTTTCGAACTACACGACGCTTCGCAACAAGATCAAGGAAGCGAATAAGAACCTCTCCGCGGAAGCTTTGGACGATATGACCGCGATTATGAAGGTCAAAGGTCCGGACGGCAAGTACGCGCTCGAAGGGCAGCTCGACTGGTTCTCGATGACGTTCTTTTCTTCGAAGATTTCCGACGAAAAAATGAAAAAGATCCTCGACATTATGGATTATCTTTTGTCCGAAGAAGGGACGATGCTCGCGAAGTACGGATTCGAAGATTACGACTACACCGTCGAAAACGGGAAAGTGACCTTGACGAACGCGGGCTGGGAGAGGGACGACAGCGGTCGTTATATCGATAAATACAACGGCGCGAAATATCTCCGCTATATGTGCACGCTCGGCTACGATATGACCGCGACCGACCCGATGACCGATCAAAAGGCGTATACGATCCTGAACGCTTGGACGGCCTTTATGAAAGAGCAAAAAGCCGCGGGCAATCTCCGCGTTTTGAACGAAGATCCGCAGGTAAAGTGGATGAACGACAAGAGCGTCGTGAAGACCAAGGCGGAAAAATCCGGTAAACTCCTCGAAGACGCGAACGCCGCCGTTATGCAGTACTGCTACGGTAACCTCTCGCTCGATAAGTATAAATCCGCGGTCAACGATTCGACTTGGCAAAAAGTTTTGAAAGAAATCAACGACGCCCTCGGCAAATAAGGAACCTATGAAAAGAATTACGGCAATTTTAATTCTCATAACGCTCGTCCTGTGCGGCTCTTTCGCTTGCTCGAAGAAAACCGCGTCGGGGGAGAGTTATTTCTCCAAAGAAGACGTCGTTTCTTCGTCGTTCGACGGGCTCGGCGTCGAGTGGGGAACGTATGAAGATATCAACAAGACCGTCAAAGGGTCTTGGGATCGCGTCATCGCTTCGGTGGACAAGCTGAATCCTTCGCTCGTCCGTTGTATGACCAACCTCGATTGGTTCGTCGTCGATTTCGACGATAAGGATACGGAAGACCTTTCGGACGATACTTGGAATTACACCTTCAACAATAAATATATGAAGAACGCGTGCGACGTTCTCGATTATTGTCAGGCGCACGGCATTCGCGTGGCGTTCGGCGTCTGGAACGTGATCGGAAACGTCGATCCCGAAAAAGATCTCTACAAAATGATCCCGAACGCGACTTCCGATCTTCGCTGGGCGAAGATGATTGCGGATCTTATGGAGTATCTGATTAAGATCAAAGGATACGACTGCATCCGTTGGTTCGTAAATACGAACGAACCGAATAACGTCGGCGTGATCGGTTCTTCCAAAAACGCCTATAACACCTATGCAAAGTGGGAAGCGGGCGTCCGAAACGTCCGCAGAGCGCTCGACGCGGTCGATCTTTCTTCTCTCGATATCATCGGCGGCGACACGACGGGGATCGTCGGTTCCACGCAGTATTTGCCGAAGGTCGCGTCCAACCTCAAAAACATCGTCCGTAATTACGGACTGCATATGTACGTCAGTAATTACGATATCGATAACGCGCGCTATCAGAAGAATTTGAGCAATCTTTATAAGAAAGTTCAAAAGAACGATAAATTCCTCGGAAGAACCAAACAAATGATCATTTGGGAAGCGGGACTTTTGGACGGCAAGAACGTCGTTACCGACTGCAACGCGTATATCACGAGTTTCTCCTACGGTCTCCGTATGGCGGATTACACCGTTCAAAGCATTCTTTCGGGTATCAACGGACTCGTCTATTGGGATCTCGACGACGCGATGCATTTTATGTATAACGAAGGAGGCAACACTCCGAAAGAGTGGGGAATGTTCTCGACGCTCGCTTCCGCGACGTCCGCGAAGCAGGAATACCGCCCTTGGTTCCATTCGACCGTCCTTTTGACGAATCTTTTCCGCCCCGGTAACACGATTTACAGATCGTCCTCCGGCGCGGACGGCGTCCGCACGCTCGCGACCGTTTCCGCCGACCGCAAGAAAGGCGGTTTCGTCGCCGTGAACAGCACGCGTTTCCCCGTGACCGAAGAATTCGCGCTCGAAGAACCCGTTGAAGGAAGCGGAAAACTTTATATCTACGTTTACAGTCAAAACACGCTGAAACTCGGCGCGGACGGATTCGTCGTCCCGAATTACGTCATCGACGGATCGCTGAACGCGAAGACCAAGATCGAGATTCCCGCGTCCGCCGTGGTATTCGTTTCGAGCGAAAGAATTTAAGGAGGGGGCTATGAAAAAGAAAATTTTGATCGTCGTCCTCTGCTTGCTCGCCGCCGCTCTCGTTTTCGGAGCGTGCGCGAAAGAAAAGAAAGACTATGCTTCCAACGCGTTTAATCCGACCGAGGTAAAAGGGGAGATCGGAGATTTCTCCGCGGTTTCTCCCAAGGATAACGCCGTCACTTTGACCGTCCCCGTCTTCTCTTGGACGGCGGCGAACAAAGCGGAGACGTATACCCTTGAAATCGCTTCCACGGACGAATTCGACCCGGAAGATAAGACCTATTTCAAAAAGATCGGGATCACGACGACGAGTTTTACGATCGGCGCTGCGCTCAAAACCAAGAATAAAACCTATTATTGGCGCGTTACCGCCGTAAATTCCGATCATTCCAAACCGTTCTCGGACGAAGTGCAGAGCTTCTATTATCAAGCGAATATGCAGGAAGAAGTCCCGATCGAGATCGCGTATGCGGACGAATGGACGGTTCACGAAGTCGGATCGAAAGCCACCGTCGGGATCGATAAGAAGGATTTCTTCGGAAACGGAAAGGATTCTTTGACCGTTAAATTCGACGAGGAAGACACGAACCGAGGCGAAGGCTTCGAAGAATCGGACGGCTGGATCGTCGTTACTCACAGCCACGAGACGGAGTTTTACGGCGTGGACGCTTTCTATTTCAATTTCTACTATGCGGGCAACGATTCCGAGATCCTTTTCCGCGTCGTGGATGAAGATAACGAATACTGGAACGCGCCGATCAAACTTGCGAACAACGCGAAACAAACGATCATTATTCGCTTCGACGAGTTCACGCTCCGCACGAAGGGCGGCACGCCGATACAAAACCAAGTTTTCGACTATAACTATATTAAGTCGTTCGAACTCGTCTTCGAGAAATCGTTCGGCGACGGAATCGCTTATTTCTCCGACCTTCGCGCGATCAATTACGCGAAGTACGGAGATCTCTTTATTTCCGAGTTTGATTTCAACGATTATAAAGACGAGTTTACGTTCGAAAACTATAATTTCGGCGTCACCGTTCCCGAGGACGGTTCTTCTTTGACTTATTCGTTCAGCGGACAACCCAACGCGCAAAACGAGAGGGGCATCCAAGGATACGGTTTCGTTAAGATGAACGTCAATAAACTCCTCGCGAAGGGCGACGCTTTCGCTTTGGATCTTTCTTTGACCGATCCGCAAAACTATAAAAACGGTAAGATCCTGATCCGCATCGTCGAAGAAGACGGCGATCGTTGGGCGTATTCGCAGAGCGCTTCGACCGTCCCCGCATCCGGAAAACTCGTCGTGCCGTACACGGCGTTCACGCTCTCCGAATTCAAGGGTGACGGCTTCCGTCAATTCTACTATATCAAGGCGCTTCAAATCGGCTTGTCCGACGTCTATTCGGGCGGTACGGTGACGATCGCGAATCTGCGTGTCACGACGTTGGAAGAAGAGGTTGACGATCTGTATAAAGGCAGCGTTTCGGATACGGGCGTGATCGAAGATTTCTCTTCTTACGATAATTCGCTCGATCTTTACTACGTCTGGCAAACTTCCGCTTCCAATAAGGACGAGGAGATGCAGCTCGATTCCGAGAATGCGCTCGGATCGAAAAACAAAGCGGGTAAATTCGGGTATAAGACCGATATGGGCGAAGCGGTTTACGGCGTTCGATTCGAAACCGCGGAAGGCTATAACGGCGTCGAGATCCAAGCCAAGGACGCGCCGAACGAAGGAGTAAAAACCAAACTCACGGTGACCGTCTACGCCGAGACGGGCGAGGCGTACTCCTACGTTATCGACGCGCTTTCTTCCGCTTGGAACAGCTATAAGATCGCGTTCTCCGATATGGCGCTCGCGGAAGGGTATTTCGGCTCCGCGGAAGTCTTGTCGAGCGATAACATCATCGGATTCTCGATCTCGATGCAATACTACTTCTACGCGAACATCCTCGGCGTGCAAAAAGCCTCTCCGAAGTATCTTTCGAATAACTACGTCTTCGTCGATAATATTCGATTCATTAACGTGGAAAGTTCGTCCGTTACCGAGCTGTCGGATAAGATCATGCCGTCGGAAGGGAATCGCAAACTCGCCCTCGTCTCGAATTTCGACGACGAAGAGGCGGATTCGCTTTCTTGGGACACGACGTCTTCCGTGTCTTATGCCGCGGCGACTTTGACGGACTCGACCGCGTCGGGAGAGGGGCAGGCGCTCGCGCTTTCCTACAAGACGAAAATGGATGCGGTTTCCTATTACACGAACGTAAAGATCGATTCTTCGGTCGACGCGAACGGCGTTTCCTTCCTTTTGAAAGGAGACCAATATTCCGCGACCGTTTATTTGAATCTTTTTATGAGTTATAACGGAGCCTCTTATCAAACCCGCGTCGAACTCAAAAACGTTCAAGAGGGATGGGCGACTTATAAAATCGGATTCGACGCATTTACGGACGCGAACGGCGGTTCTTTCGAAATGAAAAAGACCTACGTTCCCTACATCAATAAGATTTCCGTCGCGGTCAAGAGCTTCGGCGGTAATTATAACGTTTCGAACGTCACGATCGACGATCTCTATCTTGACGGAACGATCGAAACGACGACGAACAGCGCGGTCGCATACGGCGCATAAATCTAACGAAGAAGGACAGAAAAATGAAACTCGAAAAGTATGCAAAAAACCCGATTTTGAAGCCGAAAGGCGAAGCGTGGGAATCGCTCTGCGTTTTGAATCCCGCAGTCGTTTACGACGAGAAAAGCAAGCGCTTTAAGATGCTTTATCGCGCCGCCGGAAACGACGCGACCCACCATATTTATCTCGGTCTCGCCGAGAGTAAAGACGGATTCCGTTTCAGAAGGGCGTCGATCTGCCCCGTGCTTTCGCCTACGCCCGGCGGTGCGGACGAAGGTTGCGTCGAAGATCCGCGTCTCGTTAAAATGGGAGATTATTATTATTTGACCTACGCTTCGCGCACGTTTGCGCCCGGGCAGTATTGGAAAAAGGATTGCGGTTATTTCGGCTTTAAGCCGGACGACGGACCGACGATGCTCGTAAATAATAACAGCGTTACCCATCTTGCGATCAGTCAGGATCTCCGAATTTGGAAAAAGCTCGGTCGAATGACGGATAGCCGGTTGGACGACCGCGACGTCTATATCTTCCCCGAGAAAGTCGACGGGAAATACGTCCGTCTTTCGCGCCCGATGGAATGGTGCGGCGAAGGCTTCGAGAACGAAAACCCCGCGATTTGGATCGCTTTCTCCGAAGACCTTTTGGAATGGGGCAAGCCCGAACTTTTGATGAAAGGCAAGGAGTGGTGGGAAGACCAAAAAGTCGGAGGCTCCACGCCGCCCGTAAAATGTAAGTACGGCTGGCTGCTTCTGTATCACGGCGTCGCGAAAAAAGACGGCGGTTATCGAGTCGGCGCGGTGATTCTGGATGAAAAAGATCCGAGAAAGATTCTCGCGCGCACCAAAGATTTCGTTATGGAACCGGAATTCCCGTTTGAGACGGACGGCTATTATAACGGTTGCGTTTTCCCGACGGGGATCGCGGTAAAAGACGGCGTTATGTACGTCTATTACGGCGCGGCGGATAAATACGTTTGCGTCGCGACCGCGCCTTTCGAGGAATTCTGCGAAAGCGTTTATAAAGAGGGGAAATTATGAAGAAAGCGTTTTTGGCATTGATTTTGGTTTGTTCCGTGCTCGCGGCGGTCTTTCTTCCCGCGTGTACTCCGAAAGGGAGTTATACCTACTCGCCGACGCCCGCGACCGCTCGTTTTATGACGAACACGGAAGGCTCGGTCGTGGAACTTTCTTCCGGAAGAGAGGCGATCGCGGAAAATACGCTTTTCTACAAGACGACCGTGAACGTCGGATCGACGATTACGCCGCCTTCCGAATCTCCCGAGAGAAAAGGCTATCGCTTCGTCGGCTGGTCGATCGATAAAGAAGGCACCGAACGCTTTGATTTTTCGACGCCTTTGACGGGTAGTTTGAATCTTTACGCGATGTGGGAAAGAAATCAGGAGGAAGAGGCGCAGGAAACCTACGTCGAACCCGTTTTGACCTTTAAAGAGAAGATCGACGAAAGCGTTCCTTTCGCTTTGAACGGCGTTTGCAATCAGCCCGTCGAAGAGGGTGTCGTTTCTTTGACGACGGCGGGGATCGCGCGTTTGACGGCTTCTTCGGATGACGTTCGCTCTCTTTTGAATTACACCAGAGCTTCGGCGACGACCTTGAAAAGCGCGGTTTATTCGGCGGGGCTCGTCACCGTTACTTATTCTGCGGGCGGCGCGGATCAAAAGATCGAAGTCAGCGTTAACGACGTTACTTCCGAACTCGTCGTTACGAGCGCCGAAGGCTCCTCGATCGACGTGGCGGGCTTCGAAAAGAAAGCTAAGAAGTACGAAGCGCTTTCTTTCGACTCCTATAAAGTCGTTATGGGTGGTTCGTCCTCTATGGAAAACTGGTCGGATTCCACCGTCAAAATGGCTCCCGTGACGACGAAAAACGTCGGTATCGGCGGGTCGTCTTCCTATCATTGGGCGAATTGCTACGCGGATCGCTTGATCATTCCGTATAACCCGCGCGCCGTCGTCCTGTACGTCGGGATCAACGATATTATCAATTTCCATAAGACGGGCGATCAAACGGCGCAAAGTTTGATCCGCTTGTTCGAGCATTTGCACGATCGTTTGCCCGAAGCGACCGTTCATTTCATTTTGATCAATAAAGTGCCGGGATATTATCCGCAGCATAAGACTGCGATCGACAAAGCGAACGATCTCGTGATCGAATATGCGAAGACGCACGAATACTTGAATATTATCGACGCGGGAACCGTCCTTGAAAAGGATTCCGGAAAGTATTCCGAGGCGTATTTCCTGAACGACGGTTTGCATATGTCCCAAGCCGGTTACGTCCTTTGGGGGGCGGAAGTCAGAAAAGCCGTGATCGCGGACGACGAGGAGCGTTATGGAAATAAAGCATAGAGTGGATATGTTCCGTTACGAGCCGGAACTTCAAAGCATTATCGCAAAACAAGGCAAGCCCTGCGACGTCCTTTTTTACGGGAGCAGTACGTTCGGCATTTGGAAAGAGATTGAAGAGGTTTTTAAGGATTACCGCGCGATCAACGCGGGGTTCGGCGGCTCGACTTCGGACGAAGCTCTGTTCCACTATGAAAGAGTCGCAAAACCTTTTTGTCCAAAAGTCGTCGTTTGGTATTACGGGGATAACGAGCCCGTTTGCTCGTATACGGCGGAGGAGAGCAAGGCGCTTTTCCTCGCTACTTGGGATAAATTCCGCAAGGATTTCCCGGGCGTAAAGATCGTCTCGATCGCGACGAAGACGAGTTTTGCTCGCGACGAGTATAAAGATTACGTTCGCGAAATGAACGATTGGCAAAGAGAGCAGGCGAAAAAATTCGATTGGTTGACCTTTATCGAGACTGCGGATCTTTGCAAAGACGAAAAAGGCGAATATATCTTCGAGAATTATCTCGACGATAAATTGCACTTCGGTCCGAAGGCGTATGCCGTGATCGAAAAAAGAGTAAAGGCGGTCCTCGATTCGCTATGCGTCTCGTAACGGAAGAGGACGCGCGGGTCGCGCAAAAGAAAGTAAGAACGCTCGTCGGCGTT
This sequence comes from Clostridia bacterium, assembly GCA_024685775.1. Taxonomy (NCBI): domain Bacteria; kingdom Bacillati; phylum Bacillota; class Clostridia; species Clostridia bacterium. The sequence goes on from JAIKVL010000006.1 coordinate 83,913, forward strand.
TACGCGGGGATCTCCTCGGTTTTCGTCGCCGCCGCGCTTTTGCTTTTGTTTCTTTCGCCGGAAAAGTACGTTCCGTTTCTCGTCCTCGACGTCATTTTGACCGCGGGATTCGGGGTCTACTCCGTTTATTTCTTTACGATCTCGCTTTTTTCGGCGAGAAAAGTAAGAAATAAGATCGAGCGCGCTCTTGACGCTCGCTCCGAAACGCAGTTCGCGGTCTATAAGGAATCCGAAGGATCGAAGACCGTAGACGGCGTCGAGCTTTGCTCGTATATCTTCCTCGTTAAGGGAGCGGAGCGCGAGTATAAGACCTTCGAGCCGTATGCTTTCGAGGTCGGAAAACGATATCGGATCGAATCCGGCGCGGGCATCGTCCTCGACGCGGAGGAAGAAAATGAATAAGCGTTTTAAGGACACGTTTTCTTCCGAATGGGTCAAGTACGTCGTCGTGATCGTCCTTTCCGTCGTGATTTGGGTCGCGGCGTTCGGGCTGTATCACGCGCCGAAAGACCATGAAAAAATCGAGTTGTTTTTCGCTGGAAAGGTCAAAGATTATTCCTTTGCGGAGATTGCGAAAACAAGCTCGAAAGAAATCAAAAAGGTCGAGATCTCTTCGAGCGATCCCGCCGAGGCGATCCCATTCGGTCAAAAGTATCGCGTCGTCGGGTTGAACGGAAGCGACGTCGTCCTCGTCCCGCAATCCGTCGCGGAAAGTACGGACTGCAAGGGTTCGTTTTTACCGCTCGACGGGATCGGCGAACCGTTCAAGCAGGGTGAAGAGTCCTACGGGGTTTTTCTTCCTGAAAACGCGATCGACGCTTTGAACCGCTTTTTCGCGTTCGGAAAAGAGCGATACGTCGCGTTCGTCGTCGCTTCGTCGGTCAATGCCGGTAAGATCACGGATCACGCGATCGACTTCGTAAAATGGTTGGTGGAGTATGTTTAAGCATAAGGAACTCAAAGTAAACGCGGAAGACGCCTCTCTTCCGAAGAACAGGAAAGAACTGTTTTTGACCGTTCTGAAAGACGACTTTTATCTTCTTGCGGAGATCAGCGTCCTTCTTTTCTTGTTTTCGTTACCGCTTGCGGGCGCGTTTGCTTTCGAATTGACCTTGTTTGCGGGGCAAAGCTCCGTTACGGCGCAAAAGGTTTTTTCCATCTGCTTTTATCTCGGGCTTGCGGAAGTCCCGCTGTGGGGCGTTCGCTATATCGGGAGATACGCCGCGTTCGGCGTTATGAAAAGAAGGGCGCATAACGAAGGCGGGTACGTCAAAGAGATCTTCTTCGACTATTTGAAGAAAGGCGCGTTGAACGGGTTTTTGATCGGAGTGATCCTCGGCGTCGTGATCTTTCTTTGGCAGATCGGATGCGCGTTTTTGCTTTCGTTTTCCGATAACGCGCTCTTGAAGGGGCTGGGGATCGGCGGCGCGACTCTCGTTTTCCTCGTCGTTTACGGCGCGGCGGAAAACTTTCTCGCGGGCGACGTGTTTTACGAACTCACCTTCCTCGGCTGTTTACGGAACGCGTTTTCTTTCTGCTTTGCGGCGTTTCCGCTTGCCGCTTTGCATTTTTTCGTGAATTTGGGGCTCCCTTTGATCCTGACCTTCGTCAGCTATTACAGTCTGATCGGGATCGGGCTTCTTTGGGCGCTTTGGGCGGACGGTGTTTCCTGTTTCGCCGCGACGTTATACAGCCATAAGCTGTTTGATAAGTATATAAATTCGGTCTATTTCGCCGACTATATAAATAAAGGTCTTTCAAGAGAAGAAAAGGAGAAAAAGGATGGCTGATCTGTTACTTGAAAATGTTTACAAGGTCTACGAAGGGGGCGTTCGCGCCGTGTCCGATTTCAATCTTAAAATCGCAGACAAAGAGTTTATCGTGTTCGTCGGACCTTCCGGTTGCGGAAAAAGTACGACGCTTCGTATGATCGCCGGACTCGAAGAGATCACTTCGGGCAGCCTTTTTATCGGCGGAACGAAGATGAACGACGTCGAACCGATGAATCGAAATATCGCGATGGTTTTCCAAAACTACGCGTTGTATCCGCATATGACCGTGTTTCAAAATATGGCGTTCGGTTTGAAGCTCCGTAAAGCGAATCCGAAGGAGATCGAAGATCGCGTAAAGAGAGCGGCGGAGATTCTCGGCATCACCGATCTTTTACAGAGAAAGCCGAAAGCGCTTTCGGGCGGTCAAAGGCAGAGGGTCGCGCTCGGTCGCGCGATCGTTCGCGAGCCGAACGTCTTCCTTTTGGACGAACCGCTTTCCAACTTGGACGCCAAATTGCGCGTTCAAATGCGCTCGGAGATTACGAAACTCCATAAAAAACTCGCGACTACCTTTATTTACGTTACGCACGATCAAACCGAGGCGATGACGATGGGCGACAGGATCGTCGTTATGAAAGACGGCTTGATCCAGCAGGTCGATTCTCCCGCAACGCTGTACGAACAGCCGAGAAACGTTTTCGTCGCGACCTTCCTCGGTTCTCCTCAAATGAATATTTTCGAGGCGAACCTCGAAAAAGCGGGCGATAAACTCAAAGTCGTTTTCGGTGAGAATCAAAGCGCGGAATTCTCGTTGACCAAGACGAAACAACTCGCGAACGAAAAATACGTTTCCGAAAAGGTTTTGTTCGGGATCCGCCCCGAGAATATCAAGCTCGGAAAAGAGGGGATCAAGGCGAAAGTGGACGTCGTGGAGCATCTCGGTAGCGAAACCATCGTTTACGCCGAAGTCGCGGGTCTGGCGCAAAACGTGATCGTTAAAATCCCGACGAATCACGAGATCGTGGACGGAATGGACGTTTTCCTCGTCTTCGATATGGAAAAAGCGCACTTGTTCGACGCGGAAACCAAGCAATCCGTTATGGGCGTTCCGGACGTGAACCGCATTCCCGCCGCGATCGAAGACGGGCGTCTCGTCCTCGGGAAAGAGAAGTTCGATCTTCCCGAGAAAGTTCGAGAGCGTTTCTTTGATTTTACCGTTCGCGATCTCGTCGAGATCCGCGTTCCCTCGAACGAGGTTTCTTTGGAAGAAGTTCCGGACTGCATTCCCGTAAAAGCGAAGGTCGATTTCGTCGTTCCGGGGAGCGATTGCACCGCGGTTTATGCGAATACCGATCTCTCGGAGAACCAATTCGTTTTCCGCGTGAAGGACGTAAAGATCAAGTCCGGCGACGAACTTACTTTGTTCTTGCCGTTTTCGGAAATTACCTTTAACGGCGCGGACGGTTTGCGCCTGAACAGCCGCGAAAAGGTATCGGATAACGTCGCGCCTTGCGTCGTTTCCACGAAGGACGGCGTTTCGACCGTTAAAGTCGGCGGCGCGAGCCTTTCCTATCCCGATCTCGGCGTCGCGGACGGAGAATACAAGATGCGTTTGATCTCCGATAAACTCGATTTTATGTACGACGCGAAGTACGCGAAAAAGCATAATATCGAAAGGGTCGTGAAAGAAAACGCAGTGACCGCGAAAGCGTATGACGAAGACAGGCTCGGCGATAAAAACGCCGTCTATTGCGCGGTCAAAGGGTTCCCGAATTACGTTACCGCCGTCCTCCCCGCGGATTTCTCGGTCTATAAAATGCCGGTTTTCAAATTCGTGATCGGGAAAGACGTTTTCGAGCTGATTAAGTAAGCACCGCGGTCAAGCCGCGAATATCAATACGGAAAAAGAGGATTATTATGAGAAACGTTAAAGAATTGTATGAACTGTGGAAAAGCAAAGTGACGGAGAAAGAACTCGCGGACGAGCTTGCCGCGATCTCTGGCGACGAAGAAAAGATCTCCGACGCCTTTTATCAGGACCTCGCGTTCGGGACGGGCGGTTTGCGCGGCGTCCTCGGCGCGGGAACGAACCGAATGAACGTCTATACCGTCGGAAAAGCGACGCAAGGGCTTGCCTCTTACGTCCTGTCGCATTATAAAGAGGGGGAAAGAAGCGTCGCGATCAGCTACGACTCGCGCATCAATTCCGACCTTTTTGCGAAAAAAGCAGCCGAGATCTTCGCGGCGAACGGGATTAAAGCCTTTTTGTATAAGACCTTGATGCCGACTCCGTGCCTCTCTTTCGCCGTCCGTAAACTCGGTTGCGCGGCGGGCGTTATGGTCACCGCATCGCATAATCCCGCGAAATATAACGGGTATAAGGTTTACGGAGCGGACGGTTGCCAAATCACCGAAGAGGCGGCTGTGGAGATCCTTTCCGCGATCGAAAAGACGGATGCGTTCGACGGCGTAAAGACCGTCGATTTCGACGCGGCTCTCGGAAGCGGCGCGATCGAATATATCAAAGACGAAGTCTTGACCGAATTCATCGAAAGAGTCAAGAAAGAATCCGTCGTTAAAGGCGAAAAACTCGACCGCACGGCGAAAATCGTCTATTCTCCGCTGAACGGCACGGGTCTCGTCCCCGTGACGCGCATTTTGAAAGAAACCGGCTTTGAAAACGTCGTGATCGTCAAAGAGCAGGAAAAGCCCGACGGACATTTCCCGACTTGCCCGTATCCGAACCCAGAGATCCGCGAAGCGCTGACCCTCGGTTTGGAATATGCGGAGCGGCTCGGCGCGGATATTTTGATCGCGACCGATCCCGACTGCGACCGCGTGGGAATCGCCGTAAAGAACAACGAAGGCGGCTTCTCGCTTTTGAGCGGAAACGAAACGGGATTCTTGCTCATTGATTTCATTTGCCGTATGCGCTTGAAAAACGGAACGATGCCGAAGAATCCGCGCATGGTCAAAACCATTGTTACGAGCGATCTCGCGGAAAAGATCGCCGCGAAGTACGGCGTTCAAACGAGCAACGTCCTGACCGGCTTTAAGTATATCGGCGAGCAGATCGGTCTTTTGGAAAAGAAAGGAGAGGAAGACTCCTACATCTTCGGATTCGAAGAGAGCTACGGTTATTTGACGGGTTCTTACGTCCGCGACAAGGACGCGGTGGACGGCGTCTTTATGATCGCGGAGATGTTTGCTTATTACAGAGCGCAAGGGATCTCGCTTCTCGATAAACTGAATGAGATCTATCGCGAGTTCGGACATTACGTTTCCTCGCTCGAATGCAAGCAATTCGAGGGCGCGGAAGGCTTCAAAAAGATGCAGGACATTATGAATGACTATCGCGCAGCGAAAGAAGTAGAAGGGAAAAAGGTCGTCTCGATGAAAGACTATTCGCTCGGGATCGACGGACTCCCGAAATCCAACGTTGTTAAATTTGTCTTGGAAGACGGCAGCACGCTCGTCGCGCGTCCTTCCGGAACGGAGCCTAAACTCAAAATCTATCGTTGCAGGATCGAAGACTGAATCTCTCGCGATAAATCGTGAAAACGGCGCTTTGCTTCGGCAAGGCGCTTTTTCGTTGAAAAAATCGAAATCGGCGAGAAAAATGGGCGTAAAATGAAAGACTAAACGGAAAAAATGGTTTATAATAAAAATACGAACGAAAAAGAGGTCGCTATGTTAGAACTGAAAAACGTGTCTTTTTCCGTTACGGATAACGGGGAAAGGAAAGAAATCATCAAAGACGTCAGTCTTACCGTGGAAAGCGGCAAGATCGTCGTTATTACGGGACCGAACGGAGGCGGGAAATCGACGCTTGCCCGTTTGATTATGGGGATCGAAAAGCCTTCGTCCGGTAGGATCTTTTATAACGGCGAGGACGTCACCGATCTTTCCGTGACGGAGAGAGCGAAAGCGGGCGTTTCTTTCGCGTTTCAGCAACCCGTCAAATTCAAAGGTTTGAAAGTCCTCGATCTTTTGCGCCTCGCGAGCGGGAGAAAGCTCTCCACGGGCGACGCTTGCGAATATCTTTCCGCCGTCGGTCTTTGCGCGCGCAATTATATTGACCGCGAACTGAACGCAAGTCTTTCCGGAGGCGAATTGAAGCGCGTGGAGATCGCGGAAATTATCGCGAGAAATTCTCGCCTGAGCATTTTCGACGAGCCGGAAGCGGGGATCGACCTTTGGAGCTTTGCCAATTTGATTAAAGTTTTCGATACGATGAAAAAGAAAAATCCGGACGGCGCGATCGTCATCATTTCGCACCAAGAGCGCATATTGAATATTGCGGACGAGATCGTCGTTATCAAAAACGGGCGCGTCGATCGGACGGGGTCGAAAGAAGAGATCCTTCCGTCTTTGATGATGTCGGACGATTTCGTGGGCGAATGCCCGAAAAACGCGTAGGAGGGCAGTATGAAATTCGATGAGATCCAACTCCGCCTTCTCGAAGAGATCGCCGAACTTCACGGCGTCCCGGAGGGTGCCTACAATATTCGATCCAATTCCGAAGCGCTCGGCAGAAAAAGCACCGAGCATATCGTAATTTCCCCGAAAAAAGAGGTTTCGGGTATCGACATCACGATCGCTCCCGAGACGAAGAACGAAAGCGTCCATATCCCCGTCGTTTTGACCAAAAGCGGTTTGAAAGAGACGGTTTACAATGATTTTTACGTCGGCGAAGGCGCGGACGTTTTGATCGTCGCGGGATGCGGGATCGATAACTGCGGCGCGGGCGACTCCGAGCACGACGGCGTGCATCGCTTCTTTTTGAAAAAGGGTGCGAAAGTCCGCTACGTCGAAAAGCATTACGGATCGGGCGTAGGAAAAGGAAAACGAATCTTGAATCCCGTTACCGAAGCCTATTTGGACGAAGACGCCGAAATGACTATGGAAATGGTCCAGATCAAAGGCGTGGACGACACGACTCGGACGACGCTTTGCGTCTTGAAGGATCGAGCGAAACTCGTCGTTCGCGAAAGACTGATGACGCACGATGATCAAAAGGCGGTCAGCGTCTATGACGTAAAACTCGAAGGCGAAGGCGCAAGCGCGGACGTCGTCTCGCGCGCGGTCGCGAAAGGAACGTCTTTCCAGAAGTTTGACGCGAAAATCACCGGCGACGCCCCCTGTTACGGTCACACGGAATGCGATTCCATTATTATGGACGACGGAAAGATCCTTGCCGTCCCGTCTCTTCAAGCGAATCACGTCGATGCCTCTCTCGTCCACGAAGCGGCGATCGGAAAGATCGCGGGCGAACAGCTTATCAAGCTGATGACGCTCGGATTGACGGAGAAGGAGGCGGAGGAACAGATTATTAGCGGCTTCCTTCGCTGATTAAGCGGCTTTGAATATCGCGCAATTGCTTCGTTTACTGACTTTGTCGCCGTGCATCACGTACAAGTAGTACGCTCGACACGGCAACTCGCCGAGCCTCGCACTTGCATTGATCTTCAAAAGCCGCTATTTTTTTTCGTGCGGTTTTTCGTCGAGCCTCGAATTTTCATTAATCTCCGAAGTCGCTCTGAAATAAAAATGTTTTTGTGGAATATTCCACTAATGTAACATTCTGTTCTGCTTTTTTCTTTGGAATTTCGCATTTTTAAGGCGATTTTTTGCAATTTGATAGATATTTTTTCGCTCCTTTGTTGACTATACGCGGATTGCGACCTTATAATAATTTCTAATGAGGTGAATTATGTATAAAATTCTTACGAAAAAAAGTTTGAATCCCACCGTTACCTTTATGGAGATCGAAGCGCCGCTCGTCGCGAATAAAGCGAAAGCGGGGCAGTTCATCATTTTAAGGGTGGATGAAGAAGGCGAAAGAATTCCTTTGACCGTCGCGGGCGTGGATAAGGAAAAAGGCGGAGTCAAGATCATTTTCCAAATCGTCGGCGCGACGACGGAAAAACTCAATCACAAAGCCGAAGGCGAATTCATTCAGGATTTCGTTGGTCCGCTTGGGACGCCCACGCATATCGAAGGGCTTAAAAAAGTCTGCGTCGTAGGCGGTGGCGTCGGCTGCGCGATCGCGCTTCCCATTGCGGAAGCACTCCACGCGCAGGGCACCGAAGTGACGAGCATCGTCGGTTTCCGTAATAAGGACCTTTTGATCTTGGAAGACGAATTCAAGGCTTGCTCCGATCGTCTGGTCGTTATGACGGACGACGGCTCCTACGCGCGCCACGGAAACGTTACCGTTCCTTTGAAAGAGATGCTTGATGCGGGCGAGACCTTTGATATGATCATAACGATCGGTCCGCTTATTATGATGAAATTCGTCGTCGCGACCGCAAAGCCGTTCGGCGTTCCCGTGACCGTCTCGATGAACCCGATTATGATCGATGGGACGGGGATGTGCGGCGGTTGCCGTTTGACCTTGACGCAGGACGGTAAACGCGTCACGAAATTCGCTTGCGTGGACGGTCCCGATTTCAACGGTTACGAAGTCGATTTCGACGAAGCAATGTCGAGAGGCAGAACGTATTTCGAATTCGAGCGCAAAGCTCACGAGAAAGTCTGCAATCTCTTTAAGGGGGTATAACTATGCCGAATATGAATCCGAAGAAAAACGAAATGCCGACGCAGGATCCCTTGGTCCGCGCGCATAATTTCAGTGAAGTTGCCCTCGGCTACGAAGAGAGCGTCGCGGTAGACGAGGCGAATCGTTGCTTGAACTGCAAAGCGATGCCTTGTGTTTCCGGTTGTCCGGTCAACATTCGTATCCCCGAATTTATCGCGAAGATCCGCGAGCTCGATTTCGAGGGCGCGTATCAAATCATTACCCAAACGTCCAGTCTTCCCGCCGTTTGCGGCAGGGTTTGTCCGCAGGAAACGCAATGCGAAAGCAAATGCGTTCGCGGTATCAAAGGGGAGAGCGTCGGGATCGGCAGACTCGAACGTTTCGTTGCCGATTATCATAACGCGCATTCCGTGACGGCTCCGAAGAAACCCGCTCCGAACGGACATAAAGTCGCGGTCATCGGTTCCGGTCCTTCGGGCTTGACTTGCGCGGGCGATCTTGCGAAGAAAGGATACTCCGTTACCGTCTTCGAAGCTTTGCACCTCGCGGGCGGCGTCCTCGTGTACGGGATTCCCGAGTTCCGTCTTCCGAAATCCATCGTCCAAAAAGAAGTCGAGACGTTGAAAGCGCTCGGCGTCGAAGTCATGACGAACGTCGTTATCGGAAAGACGTTGACGGTGGACGAGCTTTTCGAAATGGGCTTCGAATCCGTCTTTATCGGATCGGGCGCGGGACTTCCGAACTTTATGAATATCCCGGGCGAAGCGCTGAAAGGCGTCTATTCCGCAAACGAGTTCCTGACGAGAAGCAACCTTATGAAAGCCTATAAAGACGATCCCGATACCCCGATTATGAAAGGCGGCAAAGTCGCCGTCGTCGGCGGTGGTAACGTCGCGATGGACGCGGCGCGTACGGCGCTCCGTCTCGGCGCGGAAAAGGTTTACATCGTCTATCGTCGTTCGATGGAAGAGCTTCCCGCGAGAAAGGAAGAAGTCGAGCACGCGATGGAAGAGGGAATCGAATTCCGTCTCTTGACCAACCCGACCGAGATCCTCGGCTATAAAAACGAAAACGATCCCCGCGATCCGAAAAACGGTTCGGTCATCGGAATGAACTGCATCAAAATGGAGCTCGGCGAACCCGATCAAAAGGGCAGAAGACGCCCCGTTCCAGTCGAAGGTTCGGACTTTACGATCGATCTCGACGTCGTCATTATGGCGATCGGAACTTCTCCGAATCCGCTTTTGAAAAACACCACCGATGGCTTGGACGTAAACAGCCGCGGAGGAATTATCGTAAACGAGTCCGGTTTGACTTCGCGCATCGCGGTTTATGCGGGCGGTGATGCGGTCACGGGCGCGGCTACCGTTATTTCCGCGATGGGCGCGGGAAAGGTCGCGGCAAAAGCGATCGACGAGTATCTGTCTCAAAAGTAATAGGATTGCGAAACGTAGCGAAACCTTTGTCTTCGCTCCGATTCGTATCGAAAAGGCGTGGCATATGCCACGCCTTTTTCTGTCGTTTTCGTCGTTTTGAATTTTTTGGTATTGCGCCCGAACTATTATCGTTTTGTTGCTGTGATGTCGAGTTTCAAAACTTCGATTGCCATATGAACGACGGTTTTTCCGTCGTCCGATTCGGTCAAGAGCATACGCGCATAGCTTTCGCCCTCGTTGAACGCGTTATTCAAATAAACGGCGGTCATCGGTTCTTTTGTCACGGGCGAGGGGTACGTCTCTAAACGATACTGCCCGACGTAGCGCACGCGAATTTTCTCTTTCAGAAGCGAAGAAGAGGAAAGGATCAAGTGATTCGTTTCGCGGAACGTTTTGCTCATGGTCCGGAAGGCTTCGCTTTCGCGGTCGATTCCTTCGATGACGATCCCGTGCGCCGTTTCGAAAACGTCGATCATCGCGTTCAGATCGTAGGGGTCTACTCCGGGGAAAAATTGTTTGACGTAAGGAGCCAGCATTTCAAAGTCCGCTACTTCCGAGACGTCAAAGGATTTCGAGTCCAAAAAAGCGGCGACCAAGCGTCGGGCGCTCGGCGAGAGTTCCGCCGTCATCTCGAACGTTCCGTCCGATCCGAAACGAATATAACTTTTGTTCGCGTTGAAATAGGATAAAAGGTTTAGGTCCATCATCGAAACCGTGTCGAAGCGGAAAAGTTTCGATTCGCCAAAGTGCGTTCCTTTGAGCGTGAGCGTGTTTTCGTTTTTGGGAATAGCGGAAGAAACGCCGTCGAAATAGGCGTTGGATACCTGCCGAACGGTTTTTGCGTCGCGGATGTCTTTCAAGATCTCGTCTTTGCTCTTCAAGTTCGGATAAATGCGTTCGAGCTGCGCGGCGCGGATCGCTTTGTAATTTTTCAAAACGTTTTTGCCGGAGAGAGAAAGTTCGTCCAGTTTTTGTTGCAAAACTTCGGCGATCGCGGCGTGACCTTCGTTTTTCGGGTGAATTCCGTCCTCTTGGAAGAAGCGTTCCCAGCGGGTCGGGTCTTCGTCGCGGATTTTTTCCAACGCGGAATAGACGTCGCAAAGATAGGTGGGCTCCGCTGTTTCCGAATCGGAATGATCAGCGATATATTCGGTGAAGATCTTATTGACTTCGCGCACCGCGATTCCCATTAATTCGTGATATCGATCGGGCGTATAGCCACATTGCGCGAGCGCGTTTTTGTAAGAGGAAGCGATCAACGGGGAGTCTTCCTTTGCGGGGTTGTACAGCGTTTGAAGAAAAATCGTCGCGGTCGGATTCAATGAGCGGATATAGGAAAGCGTCGCGTCTAAATTCGCGCGCGCACGGTCTCGCCGCTTTTGCAGTTCCGTGAGATCGCCGCGGGCGATCGAAAGCATCATGGCGTTTCGACTCGAAAGGATCAAGTCGTTTCCGACGATCGAAATATGAATGATATCCGCCGCGGTCAAAAGCGATTTGATCTGTTCGACGCCGTCGTCTTCCTTTTTAACGTAGGAAAGAAGGTTGCTCGTCGTCGAACCGCTGACGGCGCGATTATAAAACTTGTATTCGTTCGTCTTGCCGACGACTCCGTAATAGGCGTAGGATTCGCGCTCGTTGAACGGCATGGGTCCTGCGACTCCTTCGGCGATCGAATCTCCCAAAAAAAGAATGGTTTTCTTGTTTTCGGTCTTCGAATCGGCGGAGCAAGCGGAAAGGGCAAGGAGTGATAAGAGAAGAAAAAGGAATAACGCAGCAAAGAATTTTTTCAAGTTGAAGTCTCCGAAAAGAATATTATTTAACAGTATAACGAAAAAACGGACTCTTGGCAAACGAAAAGTCCGTTTTTATCCATTCGACTTCTGTTTCGATCTCCGATTACGCGAAGGGCGATCGCCGTCGCGTTATTCGTTTGTTGCAGGGGAGCTCTCGGCGTTTTCTTCGGCGTTCGTTTTCGTCTCGGCAGAGAGAGCGATCTTTTCGTCCGTCACGCCCGCGGGAACGTTTTCGGGGATCTCTTCTTCGGCTTTCTTTTTCGCCTTCCATTCCCAATGCAGGGGTTTGGACAGGACTTTATAGACGAGGAAGGTTACGAAACTGACGACGCCGAGCCTC
>JAIKVL010000007.1 GCA_024685775.1 Clostridia bacterium
AGAGGATGCATAATAACCGAAACGGAACAGCTAAATTCGGTTTTTGAGGTTTTACCGGAAGTTGATTTTGAAACTCAAATGATTGTATTTGTTTTTTATTCAAAGACAAGACATTGGAAAGATCGTTTTTGGGGAGTTAAACAAGAAGGCGACAATTTAATCGTCATAATAAAGGAAGAGCGTTATAAAAATTCTGTTAGCTCGAACCCTGACTGGGCTCAAACGGTAATTGGATTGGTTTTAGACAAACTGGACGTTAACAAGGTTACAGTGGAAATTATTAAATAGCAAAGGAACTGAAAAGGGAGACTCTTAATAAATAATAATAAATATATCTATCACTGTATTTTGTAAAACGCTTGACATCGCGTTTTGCGGTGGGTATAATAAAACAGCCTATGCAAATAGGTGAATTTTTGATATCGACAAAATAAAGTGAGGATATAGACTATGAAAAGAACTTATCAACCCAAGAAAAGACACAGAAGCAAAGTCCACGGTTTCCGTGCGAGAATGGCGACCAAAGGCGGAAGAAACGTCCTTGCGAGAAGACGTGCGAGAGGCAGAAAAGTTCTTTGCGCGTAAAGACGTAAATGCATAAGCAGAACAGGCTCCAAAGTTCCAGAAGTTTCGACTATATTTATAAGCACGGCGCCTCGTTTAAGGACGGGCTTCTCGTGCTGTTCGTCGTTAAAAGCAAGATCAAAGAGCCGAAGGTCGGATTCTCGGTCGGGAAAAAAGTCGGAGGCAGCGTCCGAAGAAACAAGACGAAACGCCGCTTGAAGAACGCCCTTTACAGGGTGTTTACCCGCGTCAAGAAAGGGAATAATTACGTCGTCGTCGCGCGCTCCGGAAGCGCGGACGCCTCGTTTAAAGCTCTTTTTGAATCCCTCGTTTCGCTGTTTACGCAAGCGGGATGCCTTTCCGAAAAAACGGAGGTAATCGATGAATAAAGCGGCCAAATCGCTTCTCGGTTTTTATAAATCGAGCATATCGTCCGCTCTTCCGAATCGCTGTATTTACACCCCGTCTTGCTCGTCCTACACCTATCAGGCGATCGAAAAGTACGGAATTTTTCGAGGCATTATCAAAGGTTTTCTGCGTATTTTGCGTTGCAATCCACTCGCCAAAGGCGGGTTCGATCCCGTCAAAGAGAATTATAGAGGAAAAGCCAAATGGTTACTGTAACTGCGTTTTTCGTTTCAAGCGCGCCCACGATCACGAACTGGATCGGAAAATTGATCTTTCTGATGTATAAAGGCATCGGAAATTTCGGTTGGACGGTCGTCTTGTTTACCGTCGCGCTGAAACTCATTTTGTCTCCTTTGGATATTTGGCAAAAGCGCACGACGATGAAAAACAATCGTGCGATGAAGCTCATCCAGCCCGAACTCGATAAACTCAAAAAGACCTATGCGTCCTCGCCGGACGTCCTCCAACAAAAGCAAATGGAGCTTTATAAGAAGCACGGCTATTCGATGACGGGCGGCTGTTTGCCCGCTCTTTTGACGCTTGTGATCTTCTTCGTCGTCTTCTCCGGGTTCAACGCCGCCGTTCGTTATGAAAACGAGACGATCGTCTATAACCTGACGACGGAGTATCAAGCCGCCGTCGCTGCGGATCCCGACATTTCGTCCGAGGAGCTCGACGCAAAAATGGTCGCGGCGTATAACAAAGAAAAGCAAAGCTGGCTTTGGATCAAGAACGTCTTTATGCCGGATACCTACGCGAACCCCGTCCCCACCGAGGAAAAATTCGTCGGCAGAGGTCTCGGTCAGATCAACGCGAAGCTTCCCGAAGAGACCAAGGGGCTGAATCTCAGACATTCGCGCTATAACGACGGATACGACGCCGTCTTAAAGCCCGCGATGGAATCTTACAACAAGAATAAGTTCTTCGATATGAAGCATTGGAACGGATATTTCATCCTGCCGATTTTGTCGATCGCGCTTTCGATCCTCTCGGTCAAGTTGAGCAAGCAGAATCAACCGATCGCGCCTCAGCAGACGGATGCGAGCGGCAACCCCGATAAAGCGGGGCAGGGGATGATGAAAGCGATGAACTGGTTGATGCCCGCGATGATGGGCGTGTTCGCGCTGTTTTATTCTTCCGCGTTCTGTATCTATATGGTTATGAACTCTTTGATCACGGTCGCTTTCAACGCCGTTTGGAACGTGATCCAAAAGAGGGCGGACGCGGCGGAAGAAGATCGCCGTTTGCAGGCTACGTTCAAGAGATAATTTAATTTAGGCGGCGCGCGCCGCCCGGAGGATATATGATTACTATTGAAAAGAAAGCGGAAAGCGTGGAGGAAGCCGTAAAACAGGGTCTGATCCAGCTCGGAATGGATGAAAGTCAGGTGGATGTCGAAGTCGTCTCCGAAGGCGGAAACGGCGAAGAGGCGATCGTCCGTCTCTCCACGAAATGGTCGGAAGAGGACGGCGTTCTCGATTTCGTCTGCGGGCTTTTGGACAGAATGGATCTCGATTGCTCGCTCGACGTCGAGCCCATCGAATCGGGATACCGCGTAACGATCAGCGGAGAAGACGCTTCTTTCGTGATCGGTCACAGGGGCGAAGTCTTGGACGCGATCCAATATCTCGCGCAGATCGCGATGAACCGCGACAAAGACAGCTACACGAAAGTCGCCGTCGACGCGGAGAATTACAGAGTCAGGCGCGAAACGACGCTCCGCGCTCTTGCGAAACGCCTTGCGGATAAAGCCGTTCGCAATCGTCAGAGAGTCGAGCTCGAACCGATGAATCCTCACGACAGAAAGATCGTCCACGAGACGCTCGCCGATAACGACGACGTCGTTACGTTCTCGACCGGCGTCGAGCCCAATCGCTTCGTTACGATCGATCCGAAGGAGCCGGAAAAGACGTTCGGGACGCAAAGTTCCTTCCGTAAGTACGGAATCAAGACGAGAAGTTTCGGCGCGAAAAGAAGAGGTTTCTAAAATGGACACCATCGCGGCAATTTCGACCCCCGTCGGGGAAGGCGCGATCGGCATCGTCAGAATTTCCGGAGAGCAGGCTTTACCGCTTGCGCTCCGATTTTTTCATTCTCCCCGCATAAAGTCGATCGAAGACGTCGTCCCGAACGATCTCCGCTTGGGGCTTTTTTCGGACGGCGCGATTCAAGAAAAGTGCATGATGGTGTACTTTCGCGCGCCGCATTCTTACACGGGGGAAGATATGGTGGAGTTTCACGTTCACGGCGGCTCGTTCTTGGTCAAAAAGGTGCTGAGCGCGCTTCTCGGAGCGGGCGCGAAAATGGCTGTCCCGGGAGAATTTACGAAGCGCGCGTTTTACGCCGGCAAACTGACGCTGGACGAAGCGGAAGGGGTCTCGGCGATGATTGGCGCGGAGAGCGAGGCGGAGCTGCGCGGCGCGTACTCTTTGATGAGCGGCCGTTTCGACGGGCGCATCGCGGCGCTTGCGGACGAACTCACGAAGACGCTTTCCACGATGGAAGCTTTTTTGGATTATCCCGAAGAAATGGCGGACGAAGCGGACGACGCGCGGGAGCGCGCCCTCGCCGTTCGCGAGAAAATGAAATCCCTTCTTTCCTCGTTTAAGGAAGGGAAACTCGTCAAAGGCGGGGTCACGGTCGCGATCGTCGGAAAGACGAACGTCGGCAAATCCTCTCTTTTGAACGCGATCGTCGGTCACGCCCGCGCGATCGTGACGGACGTCCACGGGACGACGCGCGATATTATCGACGAAACGATGATCCATAAGGGCGTCAAACTTCGCTTTTTGGACACGGCGGGGCTGCGCGAAACGCAGGATCTTGTCGAGCATATCGGCATCGAGCGTTCTCTCGCCGCGGCGCGCGGCGCGGACGTCGTCCTGTACGTCGCGGAAGCAAACGCTGCGACAGATGAAGAGGAGCTTGCGCTGATCCGCAGTTTCTCCAAAAAGGTGATTTCGGTCAGCAATAAGGTGGACGTGTACGGCGTCTCGGAGCAGGGACTGAACGTCAGCGCGAAGACGGGCGAAGGAGTCTCCGTTCTTTTGGATGAGATCGTTCGCGCCGCGATCGGCGATTTCCGCGCGGAAGACGCTTTGACGGAAGAGCGTCACGCGGATTGCCTGCGCCGCGCGTTGAAAGCGCTGGAAGACGCGCTTGCTTCTTGGGAAATGGCGAATGCGGAATGCGTGCTTTTGGACCTTCGGGAATCGATCGGCGCGCTTTCGGAAATATCGGGAAAAGGGGCGACGGAGAGCGTCATAAACGACGTGTTCAGCCGCTTTTGTGTGGGAAAATGAAATACGACGCGATCGTGGTCGGAGCGGGGCATGCGGGCGTGGAAGCCGCGCTTGCGCTCGCCAGACTCGGAAACAAAACTTTAATCGTTACGTTGTCGAAGAAATCGGTTTCGCATATGGCGTGCAATCCGAACGTGGGCGGCACGGGCAAAGGGCATCTCGTTCGCGAGGTGGACGCGCTCGGCGGGCAAATGGGATTGAACGCGGATTCTTCGCTGCTTCAAATCAAAATGCTGAATAAGAATAAAGGCGCGGCGGTGCAGAGCTTGCGCGGGCAGACGGATAAAGAGATCTACCACGAGAATATGCTCAAAACCCTGCTTTCTCAGCCCAATCTGACCTTGCTCGAAGGCGAATGCGAGGATATCCTCGTCGAAGACGGAAAAATCGCGGGCGCGGTCGTAAGCGGGGAGAAGATCGAATCGACCGTCGTCGTCCTCTGCACGGGGGTCTATCTTTCTTCGCGGACGATTACGGGCGAAGAGATCCACGAAGCGGGTCCCTACGGCTTCGAAAACGCGAAAAAGCTTTCCGCGGCTCTCGTCGAAAAGGGGCTTCCGATCCGTCGCTTCAAGACGGGTACGCCCGCGCGCGTGTACGCGGACAGTATAGATTATTCGGTGATGGAAAGAGAAGACGGGGATTACGATATCAACTGCTTTTCTTTTTTGACCAAGGGGAAACTGCTGGAACAGGTCCCTTGCTATTTGACCTACACGAACGCCGAAACGCATCGGATCATCCGCGAGAATATCCATCGCGCGCCGCTTTATAACGGGACGATCCACGGCGTCGGACCGAGATATTGCCCGTCTATCGAGGACAAAATCATGCGCTTCGCGGATAAAGAGCGTCACCAGATCTTTATCGAGCCCGAAGTCAAGGACGGGGAACTTATGTACGTGCAGGGAATGAGCAGTTCGCTTCCGAAAGACGTGCAGGAGCAAATGTATCGGAGCGTCAAAGGACTGGAAAACGTCCGTTTCGCGCGCTATGCGTACGCGATAGAATACGATTGCATCGACCCCTTAGCTTTGACGCCCGCCCTCGAAGTCAAGACCATCAAAAACCTTTTTTCCGCCGGACAGTTCAACGGAAGCAGCGGCTATGAAGAAGCGGCGGCGCAAGGAATCATGGCGGGAATCAACGCCGCGAGAAGACTGAAAGACCTTCCGCCCGTCGTCCTCGGGCGCGATAAGGCGTATATCGGAGTTTTGATCGACGATCTCGTGACGAAAGGCACGAACGAACCCTATCGCATGATGACCGCGCGCGCCGAGTACCGCCTTTCGCTCAGGCAGGATAACGCGGATAAACGTCTGACTCCGCTCGGGCGCGAGATCGGACTCGTTTCGGACGAAAGATGGGAGAGTTTCCTCGAACGAAACGAAAAGAAGGATGCGATCTCCGAGGCGTTTAAGGCAAAAGTCCCGATGAAAGAAGTCGCGGCGCTCTTCGCGGAAAAAGGAGAATCGTCCCCCGTCGGAATGACGATCGAAGATATGCTCAAACGCTCGTTTATTTCCGCGCGCGATATTTTGCGCTTCCTGCCGGAGAATCTTCGCGACGAAGACCTCGCGGAAGAGGTTGCCGTGGACGTCAAGTACGGCGGTTATCTCGTCAAGGAAGCGGCGCACCGCGATGAAATGCGGAAAATGGAAGAAAAGAAATTGCCCGAAGGAATAAACTATCTTTCGATGGGGAATCTTCGCATCGAAGCGCGCCAAAAGCTCGACAAGATCCGTCCGATGACGCTCGGGCAGGCTTCTCGCATCAGCGGCGTCAGTCCCGCGGATATCGCGGTTTTGATCACGTACCTTGTAAAAGGGAACCAATAGCGGCGGTTTTTTATGTTAAAAGATATTTTGGGAAAAATGAAGATCGAGATCGGGGAAAGAGAGGAAAGGCTCTTCGATCTTTACTACGCCAATTTGATCTCTTGGAACGAGAAGTTCAATTTGACCGCGGTCACCGAGCGAAACGAAGTGGACGTCAAGCATTTTGCGGATAGTCTCGCGGCGCTCGACCTTTTCCCGAAAGACGCGCGTCTCGTGGACGTAGGAAGCGGCGCGGGATTTCCCGCGATCCCTTTGAAGATCGTTCGCGACGATCTCGATATAACGATGCTGGACGCTTTGAATAAAAGGGTCACGTTTTTGAAGGACACGCTCGCGGTTTTGGAACTTCCCGGAACGGCGCTGCACCTTCGCGCGGAAGAAGCGGCGTACACGTCGATGCGCGAGAGCTTCGATGCGGCGACGGCGCGCGCGGTCGCGAAGATCAAAATTTTGGCGCAGTATCTTTTGCCTCTTTTAAAAGTAGGGGGTAGGGCGGTTCTCTATAAGGGCGGCGACGTAGAAGCCGAACTCAAAGAAGCCGAAGGCGCGATCAAAGCGCTCGGCGGCGTCGTAACCAAAGCCGAGCGGCGCGATTTCGAAGGGTTCGGCAGAACGATCGTCGTCATCGATAAAGTCTTTTCCACTCCGAATTGTTATCCGAGAAGAAAGATCAAATAAAAGTCTTTTCGGTTCGTCCGCCCCTCCGCTCGGGGCGGAAATTTTTTTCTTTACGGTTTTTTGTAATGCGTGATATAATAAAATTACCATCGAAAGGAGTGGAATCTATGAAGACGATGAAAAAAGTTTTTTTGGTAGTGACGTTCTTGGTCGCGTTCGTTTGTTTGTTCGTTTTGGTCGGATGCGACGACGTGAATATCGATAAGGACGGAAACGACGAAACCGTCGGTATTCGGATCGAAGGCGCCGCCGATTTTACCGAATCCGGTCGGCTGATCGCTAAAACGACGTTTACTTCCGAATCGGAGATCGCTTCCACGATCGAAACCGCTTCGGGCGGAATGGTGACGGCGAATATGCTTTCCGACAGCGTCGTCGTGCAGGATAGCGCGATTTATAAAATCGAATTGACGGGGATCCCGAGCGGGACCGACGCGCGCGCCTATCTCGAACGCGTAAAAAGAGAGTACGCGGCGTCGCTCGGGAGTTGGACGGCTTTCCCCAATTCTCCCGCTTTTTACTCGACTCAAAACGGGAAAGACGTCGTCGTTTTTCTCGATTCTTCGGTCGATAATGCCGAAATCGACGTCTACGTTCTGTACTTTGAATCGGGGGCGGTCAGCGCGATCGCGGCGAGGTTCGACGATCAGAGCGGAAACGGCGGCTCGGGCGAAAACGGTTCTTCGAGCGGTGGCAACGGTCAGCAAGGCAACGGAAGCGTAATCGTTGACGGGAGCGGTAAGACGAACCAAGGCGGCAACGAGGGCGGCGGTGAAAACGGCGGTGAAAACGGCGGCGAAAACGGCGGCGAAGACGATCCGAACGGCGAAGGCGACGAAAACGGGAAAGACGATCAACCGCCCGCATACGTTCGCTACACGATTGTTGACGTGGACAAAGAGGGAAATCAATCTAACTATATGTCCGATACCGTATCGTACGGTGCGGAGTTCGCTTTCGATTGGTGTGATTACGTGGTATTCCGCGACGCGGAATTCAAGGAGGAGATCGACCCCAATGAAAAGATCGAGATGACGAGCGATCTGACGGTCTATCGCAGAGATAATTGCGACAAAGTCCCCGTCTTCGTCAACATTCATTTCGTCGTCAACGGGATAGAAAGGACGGATATCGTCGGTTTTCGGACCTTTTTTAGGGGTCAGATCGTGACCTCGTCCAATCTCGGCGGCAAAGAGTATGAGTACTATCGAGGCGCCAATGGCGAAAAAATGTTCGCCTCGGGGCTGGACGTGATCCGCGAGGAAGACGATAAGCTCAATATTTACGGTTACCGTGAGGATCCTTTGTATCACAAGGTGACCTTCAAAATCGGGGGAAAGGAGCTCGGGAGCGGTTTGGCGTACGAAGGCACCATATTCGGGCGCTACTCCGCGATCGATTATCTCGGCGGGGCGACGCAGTATGAGATCTTGGACGATCCGATCAACGTTGTAACCGACGGAGCGGGCGACTTCATCGTCAGCATTAACGATTACAGAGTCTATCATTATTTCCCCATCACCGTGCATTGCTGTTACGAAGGGGATGTAAAATACAGTTACGTCGATTACACCGGATCGGACGGCGAAGAGGTCGAGATCAGCAAAGAGATGAATTTGTACACCGACGCCGGATGCAAGTCCCGCTTCGTTGGTTACATTACAAGCGCCGCTACTTTCTATTCTCCCATCACGGTTGATCTGTCATAAAGAAGATCGTATTCCGTTTTTTTTGCAATAAACGAAAAGGCGACGGTTTCCCCGTCGTTTTTTTTCTGAATTCGGTCAAAAGTTTTTGGGTTTGATCTCGGAAGGTTTTCTTTTCTTGTCTTTACAGTTTCTTCAAAAAAAACTTTGACAAGGTCCTGTTTATGTGATAATATTATATAGCATTTCCGAGATTGGCATGGAGAAGTACCCAAGAGGCTCAAGGGGCTCCCCTGCTAAGGGAGTAGTACGTGTGAAGCGTAGCGAGGGTTCGAATCCCTCCTTCTCCGCCAGTTGGGAAAAGCTCGCTCTTAACGGAGAGATTCGAACGAGAGCGTTAAGAAAACAACAAGGGGTTTTGTTGTTTTCAGCGATTGACCGAAGGAATGCGAAAAGCATATAATTAAGAACGATCGTTTGCTTTGAGCATTGCGAGAACGAGATCCCTCCTTCTCCGCCAAATGAGGCACGCACGAAACTCGGCAGGTAGGATTCGAAAAATATGGATAATATCGGGGTGTAGCGCAGTTGGTACGCAATCGTGAGGTTACCTCGGTTAAACGCTTATAAGAAACGGTTCGCGTTTCTCAATAAGCGACTGCGGCGTGTTCCCTTCGGTCATATGCGCGCAGCGCGCTCCCAACCTAAATAAAAAGCGGTATCTGGGAGCGTAAAAGAAAAACTGAATAAACTATATCGGGGTGTAGCGCAGTTGGTAGCGCGCATGGTTCGGGACCATGAGGCCGGAAGTTCAAGTCTTCTCACTCCGACCAAATCTATTGCAGTGATTGATACGAAAGTCAGTCACTGCAATAGTTTTTTTATGCTCGAAAACGCCCCTGTCGCAAATATCGTTTCAAGGACAAGGGTGCTTCTGCCAAACGCTCTTCTGCGGTAGGCGTTTCTGTTACGCCTGAATACCGCTTTCCCGGCAATTTGCCGACGATAGGTGGGTTCATCGTTTCATACCGTTTCATAAAGAAAAAGCCTGGAAATACTGACTTTTCAGTACTTTCGGGCTATCGTTCTATTAAACCATTCATAGAGTTTTGGTGATCTCTTTTCCGTTCTTGAAAGCGAATACGGGCCGTTCGTCGGCGCAGACCGTGACGTGGTCGACTACGCTGTTCCAGAGGTTCTCCGTGAACTCGAGTTCTTCGGTATGCCCCGTGCAGAGGATGGCGGTGAACCGCCTGATCTCCTCGGACTCGGCGAAGCGTATCTTCTTCGTTTCGGAGAGGGCGTCGAGTTTCTCTTTCGCTGCCTCGAACTGCTTTTCCAAACGGGCGAATTTGCTTTGGTACTCAGCCTGGTCGAGCGCGGTGACGGCGTTCTCGGCTATCATCCGTTCGATACGTACGGAGAGCGTCTCCTTTTCATCACTGAGGGCGTCGCATTCCGCGCCTATGTCGGAGAAGTCGGCAAGCGCGTCCGACATGAAGATGCAGTCCTCAAGCAGGGCGTCGCTCTCGGCGAAGAGTTTACCGACTGCCCGAAGAAACAGTTTCACGATCTCCTCTTCGGTAAGGTGGGGCGTTTTGTAGCGTCGTTCACCTTTGTACTTGCCGTTACACTGCCAGATGGTACGGCGGTACTTGTCGGTGCTGTGCCATACCTTGCTGCCGTAGAAGTCTCCGCAATCCCCTCAGACCAGCTTTGCCGAGAACGGGCTGAGGCTGTTGTGATGCTTGCTTTTCGCTTTCCACTTCGCCATCTCGCCCTGGACCATTTCCCATTCGCCCCTGTCGATGATCGCTGGGTGGCTGTTCTTCACGTAGTACTGAGGGACTTCGCCTTCGTTGAGTTTCATCTTCTTCTGTAAGAAGTCTACGGTGAATTTCTTCTGAGAGGAGCGCGTCGCCCTTGTATTTCTCGTTCGTAAGGATGCTCTCCACCGTGGACGTCTACCAGACCGTCTTTCCGCGGGGTGTGGGAACGCCCATCTTCATCAGTCGTTTCGTGATGGCGTTGAGCGTTTTGCCTTCCATGAAGAGTTTGTAGATCAGGCTGACGGTCTATTCTTAAAAGTCCCTTTAGGGCAAAAACTTGACAAAAAAATGCTCTATAGAGGGTTTTATGAAACGACCGGCATTGACCGTCAGCCGGGGATCTAAGGTTCGTCTTTCAGCCGTAATCCGTAAACGAAGCTGCCTTTTTCCGTTTTCCGGCGTGTGAACCCAACGAGGTCTATCGCGGCGTAAAAGTCGGTGGTGGAGCGTGTGTGTTCGTCGGTCCTGGTGCAGTAGGCGCGATACGCGGAATACAGATCGCCGGACTTTCGCTGAAGCGGTCGTCGAAATCGCAACGCTCTCCAAGGAATTTATCCAGCTAGTCGCTGTTCTCCCTGTAGAGCGCCGTGGCTTCTTTCACGCATTTCGGCTGGACGGTACGGAAGTTGTCCGCGATGACCTTCTCCGCACCCTCTATCATCCAGGCGAGGACGGCGGGACCTGCATTCTCGAAGATGTGGTCGGCGTAGTTCTTGACGTCGCCGTTGCCTTCTATCTTCGCGTTGAAAGGGACCACGATGAGACGTCGCAAGGTGCCGGGGTCGTTCGCGCCTACTTTCGGCATATGGTTCGTGTAGAGGACGAGCGTGTGGCAGGGCGTGAACGCGAACGGGTCTTTGTACTTCTTCTCCGCGAAGATCTGATCCGTGGAGCAGAACTGTTTGACTACCGAGGTGTTCAGTCTCATGCCTTCCTCCAGTTCGGCCGCTATCAGCAGACGCTTGCCTTTCGTCTCGGCGAGTTCCGGCTTGACGTTCCGCTTGTATCCGACCGCCAGCGCGTCCGCCGATATGTTTCCGCTGTAGGAGCCGAAGGCACGGGACAGTATGTTCCAGAAGGTCGATTTGCCGTTTCTGCCGTCGCCGTGGGCGATGATGAGCGCCTCGACGTAGACGTGACCGATGACGGCAAGCTCGGCCATGTGTTGCACGTAATCCTCGAGTTCGGTATCTCCGCAGAAGAAGGTATGCAGAGCGTTTTCCCACAGGTCTCTGCCTTTTTCACCGGGAGCTACAGCAGTGCATTTGGTGACGTAGTCTTCCGCTCTGTGTAGAAGTTCGGCTCCAGTCCGTAAGTCGACGGTGCAGTCGGGCGTGTTCAGCAGAAAGTCGTCCGTGTCTCCGTCTGGGATGACGATTTCCTGCGGCAGTTCCCATGGGTCTTGATAGGTCAGTTTCATTTCGGTTCCTTTTCGCCCGAAACGGAAAAGAGCCGGAACGCATTACGACCACAGATAAAAGAGCCTGATCACGGAAATAGGGCGCAGTTATCCAGGGGTACCCCCGTTCCCGTCCTTGCGGATGGTGAATAGGTATGTATCCCGACCCTATACGTAATCAGGCTTTCGATATTATGTTTTATATTTGAGCGGAGCAGACGCTCCGGTACTCACGAGAAACAGACGCCTCTACAGGTAGCTCACGGGAAAGGCGAAATTGAACTCCCTCAGCCGAAAAAAAGACCCTTCATAGGTAGTTCACGGGAAGGGCAAAAATTAAGCCCCTTTTTGCGAAAAATATTTTTGCCCTCACAGGTAGTTCACGAAAAAGGAGAAATTAAACCCCCTCTAGGCGAAAAAGGCAAAAAAACAACTGCTCTCGACTTTTTGCCGAAAGCAGTCCAAAACGGCGACGCGATTATTAGTTGTTATTAGCAGTTGTTAGTAATAAAACACAATAAATATAGATAAAAGGACTTGATTTATTCATCTTGTTGTGCTATAATATTGTGATAGATATGGAGGTATCAAAATGCAAGAAGAAAAATGGGTTTCTATGGAAGATCTCTGCAAACATCTTGGATGTAGCCGTGATACAATAAAGAAGATGATAAAACAACAAGGGCTTCCTTCTTACAAGATAGACAGAAAATGGAAGTTTAAAATTAGCGAAGTTGACTCGTGGATGCGCGATAATAACAGGGTTATACTCGCAGAACACGAGGTGAAAGATTAATGGCAAAAAAACCTTTTACGTATATTTCCTTGTTTAGTTGTGCAGGCGTCGGCTGCTATGGCTTTAAGCAAGCAGGATTTCAATGTGTAGCAACAAACGAATTATCTCCTCGCCGTATTGCTGTTCAAAAGTATAATCATAAATGTGATAGGGGCGAAGGATATATTTGTGGCGACATTACGCTTGATCGCACAAAGCAATTAATTTTTGATGAGATTAAATGGTGGAAAGAGAATAAGCATGTTTCTGAAATTGATGTCGTAATTGCCACTCCTCCGTGTCAAGGGATGTCTATATTCAATCACAAGAAAAATGATCGAGATATCGAACGTAATTCATTGGTCATTGAATCCCTAAAACTTGTAAAAGAAATTCAGCCAAAGTTTTTTGTGTTTGAAAATGTCCCGGCATTTATGGATACCGAATGTATTGTTGACGGTGATCAGCGATGCAGCATAGGTGATGCTCATCAACTTCTTCTGGCCGATGACTATTTCTATTACGCTGATACTATCAATTTTAAATATTATGGTTCCAACTCGAGCAGAACAAGGACGCTTGTTATTGGTGTTCGTAAAAACCTGGTTCAGTATATTTCACCAATTGAGCTTTTCCCCAATAGAAAAGAAGAACACACATTAAGAGAAGTTATAGGCGATTTGCCTTCATTATCAAAAATGGGCGAAATATCCGATTCGGACATCTACCATTCTTTCCGAGCCTATCCTAAATATATGAGAGATTGGATTACGGGATTAAATGAAGGGGAATCTGCATTTGACAATGCTGACCCCGTAAAGCGCCCATATAAGATAGGAAAAGATGGTAGCATTATTCAAAATGTTAACAAGACTCGCGATAAATACAAACGTCAAGTTTGGGAGAAGACAGCTCTTTCTGTTCACACGCGCAATGATCAGTTAGCAAGTCAAAACACAATACACCCTTCTGATGATAGAGTATTCAGCATTAGAGAATTAATGAGAATGATGACCATTCCGGACGATTTTGAATGGTCAGATTTGTCGTGCGCTGTATTGTCAGCCTTGCCTATAGAGAAAAAAAGAGCGTTCTTAAAGAAAGAAGAAACTAACATTCGGCAGTGTATAGGAGAAGCAGTGCCAACTGCCATATTTAGAAGTATAGCCGAAAACATCCGGGCGTTTTTATCCGTCAAGCATTATTCTGATGGTCATATTCGCACAATAATTAAGAACAATTCTTTAAATAATGTAGACATATTGCTTGAATATATCAAAAATAGAGGCGTGGTAGGTTGTCAAAGCGAAGAGCTGTCTGTGTCGACTTTATCAAGAGTAGCCGAATTGTCAAATAATGCTCGAGTAGAGAATGCTGCGTATTATACTGGCAAAGATACTTTGACAGAGGTTTTTCAACACCTTCCCAATTTTGAAAAAGATGACATTCGCATTTTAGAGCCTGCGGTAGGTTCTGGTAATTTCATTCCGTTTCTTATCAAAAAATATGCGTACGCCAAAACCGTTACAATCGATGTAATGGATACTGACGAGGATGCACTTAAAATATTTAATGCCCTCCTTCAGCTCCAAGTTGTTCCACGAAATGTGTCTATCAATGTAATTCAAGACGACTATATAACCCATGATTTCAGCGGTTTGCATTACGACTTAATCATTGGCAACCCGCCATATCTCAAGCTTTCAACAAAATCATCGAATTTGGGAAACTATCGGAAACTGCTAAATGACGATAGTGGCAATAATCTTGCGGGTTTCTTTATTAGTAAGAGTTTGAATATGGGTGACTATGTAGCATTAATTCTGCCAAAAAACATCCTTTGCAACGCTGAATATCAGATTACCCGGACAAGAATAGCAAACAAGAGAATTGTAGCTTTGATAGACTTTGGCGAAACAGGTTTTAGGGGGGTTCATATCGAAACCATTTTTATGGTCATAAACACCCTAAGCCATCCTGGGAAACTATTAGTTAAATCGATTCCTCGAAAAGAACAATTACAGCAAAAGCAGCGGTATATTACGGACAAAAAATTACCCAATTGGGTTATATACCGTAACGATTTATTTGATAGTGTATTGCAGAACAAAAGGTTTTCGGTTTTCTCTGCCTTTAGAGATCGTCAAATCACAAATGGTTCCGCTTCTGAATGTGATGGAATATGGGTGATTCGATCAAGGAACATCCCAAGAGACGGCAAAACCATTCTGCACATAGACGGATATGATATGTATATAAAGCAAGAAGAGGTTAAGGATCAGGAGGTAATTAAGTTTCTTGATAGAGATGATGTCTATTTGGTGCCAAATATGACCTATTATCCGAGGATGATCAAGAAGCCTCGTGGGATTTTGACAAATGGATCTGTTGCTATTCTCATTCCAAACGAATGTGTAATTGTTAGCGAGTCGGATGTTGAATATATTGCAAGCGCAGAATTTGAAGAATTCTATAGGATAGCGCGAAATCACGCAACAAGATCGTTGAATATTGACAACGTATCTGTCAAATATTTCTGCGTTAGCAAATGAAATGTAGTCGCTGGTTGCATTATAACCCGCGACTACATTTTTTGAATATTTGAAAAATATAAAAGAATAATGCCGAAATATATTGACAATTAAAATTTTGCGCTGTAAAATTAATACAAATCAACGCACGGAGGATAATAATATGGCAGAAACTAAACGCGAAAGATTTGTAAGGATTGTAGAAAACAGGACGAACAAGATTCTTGATATGCTTCGTCTGTTAGCAAACTGTGCAAACAAATCGAATTATGATTATAATGATGAGGATATTAAACAAATTTTTTCAGCCATCGATAAAGAGGTTAAGGCTGCAAGGAACGCTTTTTTAGGTATTGACTCAAAAGAGGAGCGGTTTTCTCTCAAAGAAAAGGAATAAGGGGATAAAGATATGGACAACAAATCTCTTGCCATAGCCTTGGCAGCTTGCGAAAAAGAGGAAGAAATCATTTGTCTTCTTAAAGCAGAGGGCCTTTGGGATGATCCTACTCGATGGAGAAACTTTGGAGACAATGAAAACAACTGGTCAACTATTGGTAATCAGCAAAGCGATGCTGATGCTGCCTTAGTTGAAAAAATAGTTAACTCTGTAGATGCATTGCTCATGAAAGAGTGCATGGTACGAGGCATTTCTCCTTCTTCGGACAAAGCACCTCGAAGCATCGCCGATGCATTGGAGAATTTTTTTGAAATCAAAGGTGGAAAAATTCAAAATTTGACCGAAACACAAAGAACAAGTCTCGCTCAAAAAAACATCATATTAGCTGCTACCGGGGAAAAGGATAGCCCTGATATTGTAATAGTTGATCGAGGCGAGGGACAAACGCCCCGGAAAATGCCTGATACCATATTGAGCATTAACAAGTCAAACAAGCTTAAAGTTCCGTTTGTCCAAGGAAAGTTCAATATGGGAGGAACAGGTGCTCTTTCTTTCTGTGGCAATGAGAATTTTCAATTGATAATCAGTAAACGCTGCCCTGACATCAAGGAAGATGATGATACTCATGATTTGTGGGGCTTCACAATTGTTCGGAGAGAGAGACCATATGCAGGAACAGGACTTCGCAGTTCAAAATTCACATATTTAGTTGGGACCGATCAAAACGTATTGAGCTTTGCAAGTGACCCGTTACCGATTATTCCTACGTCAGAAGGCAAAATGGATGACATGGAATATGGTATGTTCTGTAAAATGTTTGAATACAATTTGCCGAGCAGAATGAAAACGAACATCAACATGGGTCTATATGCACGGCTTTCTATGCTATTGCCAAATCTGGCATATCCCGTTTATTTGGACGAATGCAGGGATTACAGGGCTCATACATTACATCGTACACTGTCTGGTTTGAATGTGCGCTTAAGTGATCAGTTTGGCCAGGAAGATAGCAGTATTGAAGAAAAAGTGCCGGTTAGTTTTGCCATTAACGGTCAAAAAGTGGATGCTGTGGTCTATGTTTTTAAATCCAAAACGAGGAGTGGAACCAAACTGGATATGTCCCAATATCGAGGGACAGAGGGTGTCCTCATAACTCAAAATGGGCAAACACACGGCAATTACGATAAAAAATTCTATAACAGAACTTCCGTTGGATTGAGCTATCTGTCTGAATACCTCCTCACAATTGTTGATTGCTCCGGCATTGATGAGGCCACCCGTGAAGAGCTATTTATGAATTCGCGCGACAGAACGCGTAGTAGTAGTTTTGCAAATAAGCTTGAGTCTGATTTGGAAGAATTTTTGAAAGAGAACGAAACACTAAAGCAAATTCAGGCTAAACGTAGAGAAGAAGCGATTAGCGATAAACTTGACGATGAAAAGCCTTTAGAGGATGTCCTCTCCAGCGTGTTTAGAAGTAGTTCTGTCCTTTCAAAGCTGTTTATTTTGGGCGAAAAGTTAAAAAATCCAATCAATTTGGGACCTGCAGCCGAAGCAGATGCTTTCGAGGGAAAGTATAATCCCACTTTTTTCACTATCATTCGCACAAAGAAAAACACAGAAGTCCCGTTTAAACGAGGGGCACAACTGGGTCGTAAATGTAGGATACGCTTTAAGACTGACGCGTGTAACGATTTCTTTACTCGGGAGAAATATCCCGGAACTTTTTCTCTTTCCAGGGATGGCGGTCCTTGTGAAGATCACTTTGTAAACCTTAGAGACGGTATTGCGGCTCTAAACTTTGAACTACCTGCCGACGCAAAAGAAGGCGATGAACACACCTACATTTTTACTGTAACTGACACAAATAATGACAATCAATTTGAGGAATCATTCGTTATCACAGTTGTTCCTGCTCAAGAAACAACTGGCGGTGGCGGTTCCAGAACTCCTCCAGATGATGGAGAGAAAGGTAAAAACACATTCACTCCTGCCGGGATCAGTCTGCCTAATGTAATAGAAGTTACCCGCGAAGAATGGGATAATCATAACTTTGACAGAGAATCGGCACTTGATATTGTACGAGCCGAAGACGATGTGTGGGATTTCTTTGTCAATATGGAGAATATTCATCTTGAGTCTGAGATAAAACCGATTGCAAAGAACGAAGCAAAGATGAAACTTCTAAAAGCGCGTTACAAGTACAGTATGGTCCTCATCGGGCTAAGCATCTTGGGATACGATAAGAACCATCCTAAAGACAAAGCCGAGCAGAAAGGTGAAGATGACATTCAACAAACCGTTCGACTTATGACAGCGATGGTTTCTCCGGTAATTCTCCCGATGATAGCTGTTATGGGCGATGATTTGGGTGAAATAATTGACTGAAGCTGTTAGATTCAAGTTGTATTGCTTAAAAAACGCGCCCTTTGAACCCCGAGTATTCATCGTATCAGATGCCGGGTTCAGTCACAAAAGGATCGCAAGATGAGCGATCCTTTTTTTGTATTTTAGCTTGTCTTGATGAAGGAAGATATAAGGAAAAGAATAAAGACATAAAAAACACGGCGCTGAAAGGCCGTGTTTTAAGAACTTTGAACAGTTGTCGATTCGATCGCGTCGGCTGCGTTACTTGCGATAGGTCGCCGGGCTGAACAAAACGATCAACGGGAAGATCTCCAATCTGCCGAACAGCATTTCGAGCGAAAGGACGATTTTGGAGAAAGAAGAATATCCCCCGAAGTTTGCCGCAGGACCGACGAGGTCGAAGCCGGGACCGATGTTGCTGATGCAGGAAAGAGACGCGGAGAAATTCGTCAGGAAGTTTCCGAAGCCTTCGATAGAGACGAGCAGGGTGCAGGCGATGAGGATCGCGACCCAGGTCACGAAGAATACGCGCACGCTGTTTATAATGCCGCTTTCGACGGGTGCGCCGTCGAGCTTGACCGTTATGATTTCGCGCGGATGCACCATTTTGCGAAGATCCGCCGCGGTGGATTTAACGAGGATCAAGATCCTTGACATTTTCATACCGCCCGCCGTGGAGCCCGCCATACCGCCCATCGTCATCAGGAAAAGCAGGATGACTTTCGAAAGGGTGGGCCAAGAATTATAGTCGATCGAAGAAAAGCCCGTCGTCGAAGACAAAGAGAGGACTTGGAAGGAAGAATGACGAAGCGCTTCGCCGAAGGAACGGATCGCCGTTTCCGCGGAAAGGTAGACGTTGACCGCGATCGCAAGCATACTGACGACGACGACCGAGACGTAGACGATCGCTTCCTCGCTCTTCAAGGCTTTTAGGACGTGACCGGTCAGGAGCAGGAAGTACAGATTGAAATTCAGAGAGAATAAGAACATAAACGTCGAAACGACGATCTCGATGTAAAGGCTGTTGTACGAAGCGATGCTCGCGTTGCGGACGCTGAATCCGCCCGTTCCCGCGTTTGCGATCGCGGTCGTGATCGCGTCGAAGATCGGCATTTTCCCGATCGCGAGGAAAGCGAATTCGATCAAGGTCAGCGCGATATAGATCCCGTACAGGATGCGCGCGGTGTGCCCCATCTTCGAGGTAAGTTTGCCGACGGAAGGTCCGGTCGCCTCGGCGCGGAAAACGTGCATCATTCCCGAATTGCTCTTCGGAAGGACGGCGAGAATGAAGACGAGGACGCCCATTCCTCCGATCCAGTTCGTAAAGGAGCGCCAGAAAAGGACGCTGTGCGGCAGGCTTTCGATGTCGGAAAGGACGGACGCGCCCGTCGTCGTAAAGCCCGAGATCGTCTCGAACAGGGCGTCCACGTAGTTCGGGATCGCTTTGGTCAAGACGAAAGGCATCGCGCCGACGAGGGACATCGCGAGCCAAGAAAAGGCGACGATCGCGAAGCCTTCTTTCGCATAGATATTGTTTTCCACGCCTTCGGTCTTCAAGAGGAAAGAGGGAACGGACAAAAGGAGTAAAACGGCGATCGGGATCGCGAATCCGAGGAAGGTGGATTCGCCGTAGATCGCGGCTACAATCAAAGGAAAGAGAAGCATAACGGCTTCCGCGATCAAGATCTTTCCGAGAGTTTTAACGACCGTTTTCCAGTTCATAATCAGCGTAAAATCTGTTTGAGTTCGGCGACTTGCTTTACGGCGGTGACGACGAGGACTTTATCTCCGAGAAGGAGAGCCGTGTCGCCCGAGGGGAGGATGAATTCGCCGCCGCGGACGATCCCGCAGAGAAGGACGTTCGCTTTGATCTTCAATTCTTTGATGGGAACGCCGATCTTCGGGAAATCTTCGCCGACGGTAAATTCGATGGCTTCGGCTTTGTCGTGGATGCGATAGAGCGCGTTGATGCCCGCGCCGTCTTCGACTTGGTGCGCGCGCACGAATCGGACCAAGTGATCCGCGATGACTTCGCGCGGGGAAAGGACGGTGTCCAGCCCGAGCTTCATGACCATTTTCGCAAGCGGGGTAGACGTGATCTTCGTGACGACTTTCGCGCCGCCGAGCGAGGTCGCGTAAAGGGAGACGACGGCGTTTTCTTCGTCCACGCCCGTCAAGGTGACGATGGCGTCCGCTTCGCGAATGCCTTCTTCATCAAGGACGGCGGTATCCGTCCCGTCCGCGCAAATGACGGTGGCGTGGGACAGCGCTTCGTCCAAATAGCGGCAACGGTCCTCGTTGATTTCGAGGATCTTGACTTTGACGCCGTTTTCGAGAAGTTCTTTCGCGAGATAGTAAGAGATATTTCCGCCGCCGACGATCATGACGGATTTCGCGCGTTGCTTGAAGATCTTCATCTTTTTCGAAAAATCGAGAAGTCCCGTTTCTTCCGCGGCGACGTGGACCAGATCGCCTTCTTCGATCACGAAGTCGCCTTTGGGGATCACGACTTTTCCCGCGCGGGAGACGACGGCGAATAAGAGCGCGCCGCCCGATTTTTTCGCCGCGTCCATAACGGTCAATCCCGCGATGGGGCTGTTCGGCGCGATGCGGAATTCCGTCAGCGCGACTTTTCCGGATTCAAAAGAATCCGTCGAAATGGCGGAAGGAAACTTTAAGATCTGGGCGATCTCCATCGCCGTCCTGTGTTCGGGGTTGAAGATCATATCGACGCCGAGCTCGGACGTCAAACTTTCGAGGGATTTTAAGTACTCGGGATCGCGCGCTCTCGCGACGACGTGTTTCGCGCCCATCTTTTTCGCGAGGACGGAAGAAAGGATATTGAGCTCGTCGCGCAAGGTGCAGGCGAAAAAGCAATCGGCTTTATCGACTTCCGCTTCTTCGAGAACGCTTCTGTCGAGACAGTTGCCGACGACGCCTTTCGCGTCCGACTTATTGACGAGGTCTTCGACCGTGGCAAAATCTTCGTCCACTACCGTTACGTCGTGATTTTCTTTAATAAGGCGGGTCGCGAGCGCTCCGCCGATCTTTCCGATACCAACGATGACGACTTTCATAATAGTTGTATTTTACAACAATTCCTTTTTCCTGTCAATTACAGCGAAGCAATGACTTGAACGGGCGGCGAAAACTCCGTCTTTTCGCCCGTCTTCCTTAATATACGCGCGCGCGTTCGAGCGCATAAAACAAAATTTTGAAAAATCGTTTGACAGTTCGTGGGAATCGTGGTACGATACACTTACAACAGAATAATCATTCAAAGGCTGTGACGAAGTCCGTCTTGATCGAAAACTTCTTTCAGAGATCCGGTGGTTGGTGCGAACCGGTAGAAACGATCGTAGATTATCCCTTCCGAGCCGAAACCCGAAAGCTTTGTCGTGCTCCACGTCGGCGGCAGTAAAAAGAGCGAGTAGGCGTTTCCGTGACGCTGCGTTAATGCTAAGGGATTGATAGATTCCGAAAAAGAGAGGCGAATTTCGGTTCGCAATTTGAGTGGTACCGCGGGATAACACCCGTCTCAAAGCAGATGTTTTGAGGCGGGTTTTTGTTTTTCCTCGAAACGGACGCGCTATCAGCGGTGCCGCAGCGCATGGATCGCTTAATAAAACGGGAAACCGATGCGCAAAACCAAAAGGAGGAAAAAAGTATGACTACCAACCAAAACCGAAGGCTTTCGGAGATCGCAGAGCGCATCAAGGAGCTTCGTGAGATTTTCGGTTATTCCGAAGAGGAAATGAGCGAAAAGACCGAAGTCACGATCGCCGAGTACTCGATGTACGAGCAGGGGCAGCTCGATTTCCCGTTTACCTTTCTTCACAAATGCGCCCTTGCGTTCGGGATCTCGATCACCGATCTTCTCGAAGGTCAAAGCGCCCACCTTTCGAGCTATACCGTAACGAGAAAAGGAATGGGAATGGAGACCGCGAAAGAGCCCGGCATCGACATCCAAAATCTCGCGCCGCTTTTCCGCAGCAAGATCGCCGAACCCTATTACGTCCGCTATGAGTACGACCCCTCTCTTCAAGAGCTTCCGATCCACCTGACGAAGCATTCCGGGCAGGAATTCGACTTCGTTATGAGCGGGAAACTCAAAGTGCAGGTCGGCGAGAACGTCGAGTACCTCGAAGAGGGCGACAGCATTTATTACAACAGTTCCACTCCGCACGGAATGATCGCCGTCGGCGGAAAGGATTGCGTCTTCCTCGCGGTCGTTCTCCCCGGCAAGGATCAGGAAGAGACCGTGATCCGCGACACGCTGAACCCGAATAAGACGGTGTCCGAGCCGGGCGTCGCTGCCGATTTCATCACCGTAAAAGAAGATGATCGCGGCTATCCGCTGTCGATCGATTTCCATAACGACGACGCGTTCAATTTCGCGTTCGACGTCGTGGATAAGATCGCGGATAAGGATCCGAATAAACTCGCGATGCTTCACGTCAGCCGCGATAAAGTCGAGCGCCGCCTGACCTTCCGCGATATGAAGAGGGCGTCCAACCGTTGCGTGAATTACTTCAAATCGCTCGGGATCAAGAGGGGTGATCGCGTCCTTCTCGTCCTGAAACGCCACTATCAATTCTGGTTTGCGATCCTCGCGCTTCATAAGCTCGGCGCGATCGCGATCCCCGCGACCTGCCAGCTTTTGTCTCACGATTTCGAGTATCGCTTCCAGGCGGCGGGCGTTTCCGCGATCGTCTGCACGGCGGACGGAGCCGTCGCGGAGCAAGTCGAGATCGCCGAAAAGACTTCGCCGACCTTGAAGATCAAAATGCTCGTCGGCGGCAGCCGCCCCGGTTGGCATGATTTCGACGAAGAATATCCGCTGTTCAGCACGCATTACGCGAGACCCAAGGACGCGCCCTGCGGCAACGATCCGATGCTGATGTTCTTCACTTCGGGGACGACCGGATATCCGAAGATCGCGGAGCATTCCTATAAGTACCCGCTCGGTCACTATATGACGGCGAAGTATTGGCACGGCGTCAGCGAAGGGGGATTGCATTTTACGATCTCCGACACCGGCTGGGGGAAGGCTCTTTGGGGCAAACTGTACGGGCAATGGCTTGCGGAAAGCGCGGTCTTTACTTACGATTTCGACCGCTTCGACGCGAGCGACATCCTGCCGATGTTCGCGAAGTATCATATCACGACGTTCTGCGCGCCGCCGACGATGCTCCGCATGATGATCAAACAAGACCTCTCGAAGTACGATTTTTCCTCGCTCCGTCATATGACGACGGCGGGCGAAGCTTTGAACCCCGAGGTCTACTATCAATTCGAAAAAGCGACGGGATTGCAGACGCACGAGGGCTTCGGTCAAACCGAGCTGACATTGATGATCGCGAACCTGATCGGCGCGCCGCATAAAGTCGGTTCGATGGGTCGCCCCGTCCCCGGTTACGACGTTACGATCCTTTCTCCCGACGGGACTCCCGTTCCGGACGGCGAGACGGGCGAGATCTGCGTAAAAGTTTCGGAAAAAGTGCCGCGCGGCTTGTTCCTCGGCTACTATCTGAACGAGGAAAAGACCAAAGAAGTCTTGCACGACGGCTACTATCACACGGGCGACACCGCTTGGCGCGACGAGGACGGTTTCTACTGGTACGTCGGCAGGGTGGACGACGTCATCAAATCGTCGGGCTACCGTATCGGGCCGTTTGAGATCGAGAGCGTCATCATGGAGCTTCCCTACGTCGTCGAATGCGGCGTTTCCGCCGCGCCGGACGAGGTCAGAGGGCAGGTCGTCAAAGCGAGCATCGTCCTGACGAAAGGCACCGAGCCGACCGATGAACTCAAAAAGGAAATTCAGGATTACGTTAAGAAGCACACCGCTCCTTATAAGTATCCGAGGATCGTCGTCTTCCGCGACGAACTTCCCAAAACGATCAGCGGGAAAATACAAAGAAATAAACTATAATTTTCCGGAGAGGTAAAATGGAAAAAACAGATTTGGACGGAAAGATCAAGGAGATGGCGGAAAGGATCCGCGAGCTGAGAGAGATCGAAGGGCTTTCGGTCTCCGATATGGCGGAGAAGACCGGCGTTTCCGAAGAAGAGTACGCGAAGTGCGAAAGAGGGGAAAGCGATTTGAACTTTACCTTCATCTATCGTTGCGCGAAAGCGTTCGGCGTCAACGTTACGGATATCATCGAGGGCTATTCTCCGATGCTGAATTCCTACACCGTAACGCGCGTCGGATCGGGGCAAAAGATCGCTCAGGCGCACGGGATGACCTACTATAACCTTGCGTATGCTTTCCAAAACAGGATCGCCGAGCCGCTTTTCGTAAAAAGCGTTTACGATGCGGATAAAGCCGCGAAGGGAGAGATCGAGCTCACTTCTCACGCCGGGCAGGAATGCGACGTCGTGATCGACGGCGCCCTGATGGTCCAAGTCGGCAGCCATACCGAGGTCCTCTACCCCGGCGACAGCATTTATTACGACAGCGGCACGCCGCACGGCATGATCGCGGTCGGCGGCAAGGACTGCACGTTTTACGCGATCGTCCTGAATCCGAGCGGTGAGCCCATTCCCGAGCTTACGCCCGTCAAAGCGATCGTGGACGAGAACGTCCAAAAGGGCGACGATAAGGATCGCGCCTATAAAAAGTTCATCGACGTCGTCGAGAACGAGCACGGAACGCCTACTTTCATTAAGTTTAAGAACACCGAAAACTTCAATTTCGCGTTCGATATCGTGGACGAGGTCGCGAAGCGCGAACCCAACAAGATGTGTATGCTCCACGTCTCGAAGGATATGACCGAAAGGCGCTTCACCTTCCTCGATATGAAAAAGGCGTCCAACCGTTGCGCGAACTATTTTAAGTCGCTCGGGATCAAGAAGGGAGATCGCGTCCTTCTCGTTATGAAGCGCCACTATCAATTCTGGTTCGCGATGCTCGGACTCAATAAGCTCGGCGCGATCGCGATCCCGGGAACCAACCAGCTTTTGGAACACGATTTCGAGTATCGCTTCAATTCGGCGGAGATCGAAACCGTGATCTGCACCGCGGACGGTGATACCGCGCACCAAGTCGATCTCGCCGCGCCCCGTTGCCCCTCTCTCAAAAACAAACTCATCGTAAACGGGACGAGGGAAGGTTGGCGCAATTTCGACGAGGAATATCCTCTGTACAGCACCCACTTCGAGCGCACGGAGTCTTCGCCGGGCGGCGACGACACGATGCTGATGTTCTTTACGTCGGGAACGTCGGGATATCCGAAGATCGCGAGACATAACTACAAATATGCGCTCGGTCATTTCCATACCGCGAAATATTGGCATAACGTCGATCCGGACGGCTTGCATTTTACGATCTCCGACACCGGTTGGGCAAAGGCGATGTGGGGCAAACTGTACGGGCAATGGCTTTGCGAAGCGGCGACCTTCGTTTACGACTTCGATCGCTTCGACGCGGCGACCATTCTTCCGATGTTCGCGAAGTATCATATCACGACGTTCTGCGCGCCGCCGACGATGCTTCGCATGATGATCAAGCAGGATATTTCGAAATACGATTTTTCTTCCGTCCGTCATATGACGACGGCGGGCGAAGCGCTGAACCCCGAGGTCTATCGCCAATTCGAGAAAGCGACGGGGCTTCAAATCCTCGAAGGTTTCGGCCAGTCCGAAAGCACGATGATCATCGGCAACCTCGTCGGCGCGCCGCATAAGATCGGATCGATGGGTAAGCCCGCTCCGATCTACGACGTCGCTTTGATGGATTCCGAAGGAAAGATCGTCGGCGACGGCGAGACGGGCGAGATCGTCATCAGCCTGAAAAACGGTTCGCCGATCGGTCTCTTTACCGAGTACTACCGCGATCCCGAAAAGACCAAGGAAGCGCGCCACGACGGTTATTACCACACGGGCGATCTCGCTTGGCGCGACGAAGACGGCTTCTACTGGTACGTCGGCAGAGCGGACGACGTCATCAAGTCGTCGGGTTACCGCATCGGACCGTTCGAGATCGAAAGCGTCATTATGGAGCTTCCCTACGTCTTGGAATGCGGCGTTTCCGCCGTTCCGGACGAGGTCAGAGGGCAGATCGTCAAAGCGAGCATCGTCCTGACGAAAGGGACCGAGCCGTCCGACGAACTCGTCAAGGAGATCCAAAATTACGTCAAGCAACATACCGCGCCGTATAAATATCCGAGGGTCGTCGTCTTCCGCGACGAACTCCCGAAGACGACGAGCGGAAAGATCCAAAGAAACAAACTTTGATCTCTTCGTGCGCGCGTCGGTTGACAAGAAAACGTAATAAGTTTTATAATAACAAAATACGCCGAAGGCGGTGAAAAAAAAGGGGAAAACAATGGTCGAAAAGCGAATCACGATGATCTTGGGGCATTACGGAAGCGGAAAAACGAATATCGCCGTAAACCTCGCGCTCGCGCTGAAAAAGGCGGGGAAAAACGTCGCGATCGCCGACCTTGATATCGTCAACCCGTACTTCCGGACGAAGGACAGCCTTTCCGTCCTCGAAGAGGCGGGCATTCGCCTGATCTCCTCCGAGTACGCGAATACCAACCTCGACATTCCCGCTCTTCCGCAAGATATGTATGCGGTGACGGACGATAAGAGTTTGACCTGCGTCCTCGATATCGGCGGCGATGATCGCGGCGCGCTCGTCCTCGGCAGGCTTCGCCCCGGCATCGTGGAAGAGGGAAATTACGAGATGCTCCTCGTTATCAATAAATACCGTCCGCTGACCCAAGACGCGCCTTCGACCATCGAAGTCATGGCGGAGATCGAGGCGGCGGCGAATATGCGTTTTACGGGGATCATCAATAATTCCAACCTCGGCGCGGAGACCACTGCGGAAACCGTTTCGGATTCCCTCGAATATGCGCGCGAGATCTCGAAATTGACTTCGCTCCCGATCGTTATGACGACGGTGAAAGAAGAATTGATCAAAAAGCTGGAAGGAAAAGCGGAAAACCTCTTTCCGCTGACTTTACAGAAAAACTTTATAGAGAGTAAAATTTGAAAAAGGAGATGGCTTATGGCAAAACTGACTTTCAAAACCGACTACTGTAAGGGCTGCGGACTATGCGTGGACGTTTGCCCGAAAGACGTTCTGCGTCTTGCTCCCGACAAGATTAACAAAAAAGGGCATCATCCCGTTGAAGCCGCGAAACCCGATCAATGCGTCGGATGCGGTTCCTGCGCGATCATGTGCCCCGATTCTATTATAAAGGTGGAAAGGTGATAGTATGGCAGATAAAGTTTTGATGAAAGGTAACGAAGCGATCGCCGAAGCGGCGATCAAAGCAGGTTGCAGACACTATTTCGGCTATCCCATCACGCCGCAGACCGAAGTCGCGGCTTATATGGCGAAGAGAATGCCGAAGATCGGCGGGACCTTCCTCCAAGCGGAGAGCGAGATCGCCGCGATCAATATGGTGTACGGCGTGGCGAGCGCGGGATTTCGCGCGATGACCTCTTCTTCCAGCCCGGGTATCTCCCTGAAAGGCGAGGGCATCAGTTACCTCGCGGGCGCGGATCTTCCGGCTCTCGTCGTTAACGTTCAGCGCGGCGGTCCGGGGCTCGGCGGTATCCAGCCCAGCCAATCCGATTATTTCCAAGCGACGCGCGGCGGCGGCCACGGCGACTATCATATGATCGTCCTCGCGCCTTCGTCCGTTCAGGAAATGGCGGAGCTTACCGTCAAAGGGTTCGAACTCGCGGATAAGTACAGAATGACCTCGATGATCCTTGCGGACGGAACGATGGGGCAGATGATGGAGCCCGTTGATCTGAATTTCACCGTCGCTCCCGCTCCCGAAAAACCGTGGGCGACGACGGGAACCAAGATGCAGCGCAAACACAATATCGTGAACTCCCTGTCCCTCGTCCCCGAAGAGCTTGAAAAGCTCAATATCGCGCGTTTCGAGCGTTACGACCTCGTCAAGAAGAACGAGACGATGTACGAAGAGTATATGATGGACGACGCGGATATCGCGATCGCCGCGTTCGGTATCGCCGCGAGAGTCTCGAAGAACGCCGTCAAAGAGGCGAGAAAGAGAGGGATCAAGGCGGGTCTTATTCGCCCGATCACTTTGTGGCCGTTCCCCGACGCACCTTTCAAGAAGGCGGCGGAGCACGTCAAAGAGATCATCTCGGTGGAACTTTCGATGGGACAAATGATCGAGGACGTTCGCCTCGCTTCGGAATGCAAAGTCAAAGTTTCGCTGTGTAACCGCGTCGGAGGTATGATTCCTTCGCCCGAGCAGGTTTTGGACGCGATCGTTAAAGCAAGTAAGAACGGAGGTAAGGAATAATGATAGTTTACGATAAACCGCACGCGCTTTTGGACGTGCCTCTCCATTATTGCCCCGGCTGCACGCACGGTATTGTGCATAAACTGGTGGCGGAAGTTATAGACGAACTCGGCATCGAAGGCGAAACGATCGGTATCGCTCCCGTCGGTT
Source organism: Clostridia bacterium (assembly GCA_024685775.1). Lineage (NCBI taxonomy): Bacteria > Bacillati > Bacillota > Clostridia > Clostridia bacterium. The sequence goes on from JAIKVL010000007.1 coordinate 28,186, forward strand.
GCTCGGTTATGGCGTACGATTATTTCGCCTGCGATATGATCGAAGCGGCGCACGGAAGAGCGCCCGCGGTCGCGACGGGCGTCAAGAGGGCGGATCCCTCCAAAGTCGTCTTTACCTACCAAGGCGACGGTGACCTCGCTTCCATCGGTATGGCGGAAACCGTGCACGCCGCGGCGAGAAACGAGAACATCACCGTTATCTTTATCAATAACGCGATCTACGGAATGACCGGTGGTCAAATGGCGCCGACCTCCCTCGTCGGGCAGGTCACGCAGACATCTCCTTACGGCAGAGATCCCAAACTTTGCGGTTACCCGATCAAGGTTTGCGAGCTTCTTTCCGAGCTCGAAGGTCCGGAATATTTGGAGCGCGTCACCGTAAACAGCATTCCCCATATCCGCGCCGCGAAGAAGGCGATCAAGAAAGCTTTCCAAAACCAGATCGAAGGGAAGGGCTTCTCTTTGATCGAAGTCGTCTCTTCCTGCCCGACGAACTGGGGTATGACGCCGCAAAACGCGTTGAAGTGGATCGAAGAAAAAATGCTTCCGTACTATCCGCTCGGCGTGTATAAAGACAGAAGCGCAAGCGAGGAGGACAAGAAATAATGAGCACGAGACAATTTCTTTTTTCCGGTTTCGGCGGACAAGGTATCCTTTTTGCGGGAAAATTCATCGCGTATAAAGGCTTGATCGAAGATAAAGAAGTCAGCTGGCTCCCGTCCTACGGCCCCGAAATGCGCGGCGGCACGGCGAGTTGCAGCGTCATCGTTTCGGATGAACCCGTCGGTTCCCCGATCGTCAACACGCCCGACGTCCTCGTCGCGATGAACCTTCCTTCTCTCGACCGTTTCGAGAGCAAGGTCGCGCCCGGCGGCATCATCTTTTTGGATTCGTCCCTGATCGAGCGCAAAGTCGAAAGGACGGACGTTACCGTCTTCGCTCTTCCCGCCACGCAAATGGCGTCCGATAACGGATTCCCGACTTTGGCGAATATGATCATCGTCGGCAAGATCCTCAAAGAGCTCGGGGAGTACAGCGACGAAAGTTTGAAAGCCGCGCTTGCGAAAGTCATCAGCGCGAAGCACGCCGATATGATGGAAGTGAACCGTAAGGCGATCGACCTCGGCGCGAACTATTAAGGAGAGAATTATGGAAATCAAATACGTTAAAACGCAAAATCCCAAGGCGATGCCCCCGGAGGACACGCTCGGGTTCGGGAAATATTTTACCGATCATATGCTTATGATGGATTGGTCTTCGGATCAAGGATGGCACGATCTCCGCATCGTCCCGTTCGCGAATCTTTCGATCCATCCCGCCTGCACCGCGCTTCATTACGGCTCGGAGATCTTCGAGGGCTTGAAGGCGTACAGGAGAGCGGACGGCGAAGTCCAACTCTTCCGTCCGATGGAGAATATCCGCAGAATGAATAACTCCGCCGAAAGGCTTTGCCTCCCCGAGATCCCCGAAGATCTCGCGCTCAAAGCGCTTCTCGCGTTCGTTTCTTCCGAAAAGGCTTGGACGCCGCATAAGAAGGGAACTTCTTTGTACCTCCGCCCCTTTATGTTCGGAAACGACGAGACCCTCGGCGTGCACGCCGTCCATCACGCGACCTTCGTGATCATCGCGTCTCCGGTCGGCAGCTACTACAAAGAGGGCATCAACCCCGTCAAGATCATGATCGAATCCGAAGACGTTCGCGCGGTGCGCGGCGGCACGGGCTACGCGAAGTGCGGCGGTAACTACGCGGCTTCCAACCGCGCCGGAAAGAAAGCCGAAGATAAGGGCTATTCGCAGGTCCTTTGGCTGGACGGCGTCGAAAGGAAGTACATCGAGGAAGTCGGCGCGATGAACGTTATGTTCAAGATTGCGGGTAAGATCGTTACCCCGAAACTCACCGGCTCGATCCTTCCGGGTATCACGAGGAAGAGCTGTATCGAAGTCTTGAAGAAGGCGGGCTATACCGTCGAGGAAAGGCTTCTCTCCGTCGAAGAGCTCGGCAACGCGCTTAAAAACGGGACGCTCGAAGAGGCGTGGGGTTGCGGAACGGCAGCCGTCGTCTCCCCGATCGGCGAACTCTGCTATAAGGACGTGAAGTACACGATCAACGGCGGAAAGATCGGCGAAGTAACGCAGAAATTATACGACACGTTGACCGGCATCCAATGGGGTGAGATCGAAGACACCTTCGGCTGGACGACCGTCGTAAAATAAGGAATAATCAAAAAAAAGGAGCAAAAGTATGAATCAAGTGAAAATAACGGCAAGGCTTTGCGGAAATGAGAACGAACTGACGTTCAAAGAGAAATTCGAGATCGCGCGCTTGCTGGAAAAGCTATGCGTGGACGTTATCGAATTCCCCGCTCTATCGGGAAATAAAGAAGACGCCTTGCTAATTCGTACTTGCGCGTCCTTTATCAAAAACAGCGTTCTTTCCGTCCCCGTGCTCTCCGCGGCGCAGGCGGACGAAGCGGCTGCGTGCCTTTCGGGCGCGAATAACGCCGCATTGCGCGTCGAGCTCAGCGTCTCTCCCGTCGGGATGGAATATTTCCACCACAGAAAGGCGCCGAAGATGCTCGAACTCATCAAAGAACTCGTTTCTTACGCCGCGTCCAAGGCGAAGAAAGTGTATTTCTGCGCGCTCGACGCGACGCGCGCCGAAGAAGAATTCTTGAAGAGCGCGCTTCTCGCGGCGGAAGAAGCCGGCGCGAAAGCCGTCTATCTTTCGGACGACGCGGGCGAAATGCTCCCGGACGAGTTCGCGCTTTTTGCGGAAAAATTCGGAAAGGTCGTCGGCGTTCCGATCGGCGTCGCCGTCTCGAATAAGAGCGGATTTGCGCTTTCTTCCGCGGTGCTTGCGGTCAGAAAAGGCGTTAAAGCCGTCAAAACCGTGCTTTCGGGCGACGGGATCTCTCTTCAAGCGTTCGCGAACTGCATCAAAAACAGCGGCGCGAGAAACGGGATCGCGCTCGGCGTTACCTATACCGAACTCAATCGTATTATCGCGCGCGTAAACGGCATTTCGGACGGCGGCGAGGGCTCGGCTCCCTCCAAAGCCGAACTCGGCGACGCGCCTTTCGTCAATTTGGACGAAAACGATAATAAGGAAGCCGTCACGGAAGCGGCGGCGAAACTCGGCTACGATCTTTCAAACGAAGATCAGACGAAAGTGTACGAGGAATTCCTGCGCGTCGCGAATAAGAAAAAGAGAGTCGGCGCGAAAGAACTCGACGCGATCATCGCTTCGGCGGCGCTTCAAGTCCCCGCGACGTACAAGCTCGTCAGCTATGTGATCAATAACGGCAACATCATTCATTCTTCCGCGCAGATCGCCTTGCAAAAGGGCAATGAGACGCTCGCGGGCATCTCGATGGGTAACGGACCGATCGACGCGGCGTTCCTTTGCTTGGAAAGCATTTTGGGGACGCATTACGAGCTCGACGATTTCGAGATCCAGTCGGTGACCGAAGGAAAAGAGGCGATGGGCTCCGCGCTCGTCAAACTCCGCAAAGACGGGAAACTCTATTCCGGCAAGGGTATTTCGACCGATATCATCGGGGCTTCGATTCGCGCCTATCTCAGCGCGGCGAATAAGATCGCATACGAGGAGGAATAACGATGAAACTTTCATTTTCCACGAAGGGTTGGCATCACTCCTCCTTCGATGATTTTTGCGACTACGCCTGCGATCTCGGATTCGACGGCGTGGAACTTCATAACATCCATAATAAACTTTTTACCGATAAAGACGGCGCGTTTCACGATTACGCCGCGGCGGCGACGCTTCGCAAACTGTACGAGAAGAAATTGTCGCTTCCCTGCATCGACGCGATCTGTGACGTTGCGACGGTAAACGGAAGGGAAGAAGCGATCGAAGAGATCGGGAAATGCGCGGAGATCGCGCAGAATCTTCATATCCCCTACGTCCGCGTTCGCGCCGAAGCGCACGAGGATGAGGCGCAAGCGGACGAGCGCGTTCGCTCGTTGATCGCGGAAGTCCTTCCGATCGCCGAAAAAGCGGGCGTGACCATCGTTATGGAAACCGCGGGATTGTACGTCAGCAGCGCGCGTCTTCGCGATCTTTTGCAAAGCTTTGCCTGTGATTCTTTCGCCGCGCTTTGGAATTTCTCCGCCGCTTACTTCGGTTCGGGCGAGGCTCCCGAAAAAGTCATCGAGAACCTCGGCGCCTACGTTAAGCACGTTCACTTGAACGACGCGAAAAAGACCCGAGACGGCGCGATCGAGTACTCTCTCCTCGGAGAGGGCGATCTCCCCGTCAAGGATATGATGGCGGCGCTTTCTTCCGTCAATTACGACGGATTTATTTCCCTCGTCTGGCATCCGGATTGGTGCGGCGAACTCAAAGACATCGAGATCATTTTCGCGCAATTCGTCGGCTTTATGAAGCAATTCGGCGACACGGCGAAAGGAGAGAAGTCTTTATACTGGAATCGCAGACATACCGGTAAATTCGTCTGGAAGAAGGAAATCTTGATCGACGAGACTTTCCCCGCCGTCCTCGACAGAATGTGCGAAGAGTTCCCCGATCAGTACGCATTTAAGTACACGACCCTCGATTACACGAGGACCTACGTCGAGTTCCGCAGAGACGTGGACGAATTCGCCCGCACCTTGATCGCGCTCGGCGTCAAAGCCGGATCGCACGTCGCCGTTTGGGCGTCCAACGTCCCACAATGGTATATCGCGTTTTGGGCGACCGTTAAAATCGGCGCCGTCCTCGTGACGGTCAACACGGCGTACAAGATCGCCGAGGTCGAATACCTTTTGAAGCAGTCCGACACGCACACGTTGATCATGACCGAAGGTTCGAAAGATTGTCATTACGGCAAGATCATCGCGCAGCTTTGCCCCGAGCTTTCGGAAAAGAAACCTTCCGATCCGTTGCACGCAAAGCGTCTTCCTTTCCTCAGAAACGTCATTACCGTCGGCTATCGTCAGCCCGGTTGCTTAACTTGGAGTCAAGCGATCAAACTCTCCGAAAAGGTCAAGCAGGAAGAGGTCTTGCGTATGGCGGCGGCGGTCAATAAACACGACGTCTGCAATATGCAGTACACGTCCGGAACGACGGGCTTCCCGAAGGGCGTCATGCTGACGCACTACAATATCGTAAATAACGGCAAGTCGATCGGCGACCGTATGGATCTTTCGACGGCGGACAGAATGATGATCCAAGTCCCGATGTTCCATTGCTTCGGAATGGTCCTCGCGATGACCGCGACGATGACGCACGGCGGCACGCTTTTGCCCCTGCCGTACTTCTCGCCGAAACCCGCGCTCGCTTGCATCAATAACGAGCATATCACTGCGTTCCACGGCGTCCCGACGATGTTTATCGCGCTTCTCGAACACCCCGATTTCCCGAAGACGGACTTCTCGTATATGAGGACGGGCATTATGGCGGGTTCGCCTTGCCCGATTTCCGCGATGCAACAGGTCGTCGAGAAAATGAATATGAAAGAGATCACGATCGTCTACGGGCAGACCGAGGCTTCCCCGGGTTGCACGATGAGTTCGACGGACGATCCGATCGAGATCCGCGTCGGGACGGTCGGCAGACCGCTTCCCGAAATCGAGTGCCGCATCGTAAATCCCGAGACGGGCGAAGATTGCCCCGACGAAGTTACGGGCGAATTCTTGGCGCGCGGCTATAACATTATGAAGGGATACTATAAGATGCCGAAAGCGACCGCGCAGGCGATCGATAAGGACGGCTGGCTCCACACGGGCGACCTCGCTTGCAGGACGAAAGAAGGGAACTTCCGCATTACGGGCAGGCTCAAAGATATGATCATTCGCGGCGGCGAAAACATCTATCCGAAAGAGATCGAGGAATTCATTTACACCCATCCGAAGGTCTCGGACGTTCAAGTCATCGGCGTCCCGGACGAGTCCTACGGCGAAGAGATCATGGCGTGTATCATCCTGAAAGAGGGTGAGACGATGACCGCGGACGAGATGAAAGCCTATATCGGCGCGAATATGGCGCGCCATAAGGTCCCGAAGTACGTCGATTTCGTTACGTCCTTCCCGATGAACGCCGCGGGCAAGATCTTGAAGTATAAAATGCGCGAGGACGCGATCGCGAAACTCGGGCTTCAAAAAGCGAACAGCATCGAAACGGCTTGATCGTTTAAAGGAAAATGCTTTGCCGCTCTCTTTTCGGAGTGCGGCAACTTTTTAAGAAGGAAAACGTTAGACTATGGGGATCATCATCCTTTCCGTTTGCACGGTCGCGCTGTTTATTCTCTCGGTGCTTTTGAAGCCCGAGATCAAAATCGGAAAAATCAAGTTCGATAGCTTTTTTCTGTTCCCGCTCGTCGGCGCGATTCTTTGTCTGTCGCTCGGATATCTCCCGCTTTCCGATCTTATGTCCGCGCTGTTTTCGAAAGGGGAGATGAACCCTTTGAAGATCCTCGTTTTGTTCTTCTCGATGACCGTTATGAGCCTGTATTTGGACGAAGCGGGGTTTTTCCGTTACCTCGCGGCGAAGAGCGCGGGGTCGTCCGGGAAGCTCGGGTTTTTCATCCGAATCTACGCGCTCGTCTCCATTCTGACGATCTTTACTTCGAACGACGTCGTGATCTTGACCTTTACTCCGTTTATTTGCGCCTACGCGAAACGGCTTCGAATTTCGCCGTTCCCGTATCTTATGATGGAATTCGTCGCGGCGAACACTTGGAGTATGCTTTTCATCGTCGGCAATCCGACGAATATTTATATCGCCGCCTCGCTCGGCACGGATTTTTTCCATTACTTGAAGATTATGTTTCTCCCCGCGATCGCCGCGGGCGGCGTTTCTTTTCTCGCGCTGTTGCTTTTGTTCAAAAACGAATTGAAGGAGCGCGCCGAACTCGCGCCGATCGAAGAGAAGATCGAACTCGATAAACCCCTCGTCGCGCTCTCTTTGTCCGCTCTCGGGTTATGCGTTCTCGCGCTCGTCGTCAGCTCCTTCCTGCCAAACGTTCAAATGTGGTATATTTCGCTCGGATTCGCGCTGCTCTTGACGGTGGTCGTCGCCGTCGTCCGCCTCGCAAGAAAGGAAAAAGCGAAGTATTTGTTCGCCGCGTATAAAAGGCTTCCGTATGCGATCGCGCCTTTTCTCGTGTCGATGTTTATCCTCGTCCTTGCGCTGAAAGAGCAAGGAGTAACGGCTAGAATCGCTTCTTTGATCCCGAATGAAGGGGAGATCTTTTCCTACGGCGGCATCTCCTATCTCGCCGCGAACCTTTTGAATAACATCCCGATGAGCGTCCTTTTCGCGGAGATCTGCCCGACTGCGGGCGCGAAGTTCGCCGCGATCGTTTCTTCGAATCTCGGCGCGCTCCTAACCCCCGTCGGCGCGCTCGCCGGCATTATGTTTACCAAGATCACCGCGACATACGGCGAAGAGATCAAGGTTTATAAATTCGTCCTTTGCGGCGCGGCGGTCTCCGTTCCCGCGCTTGCGGCGTCGCTCGGCGCGCTTCTCGTGACGCTGTAATCGTCGACTATTACCATTATCTCCGACATCTTCCCAAACGAACCGCTGTTTTTCCGACTTTGTCGGAAATTTTTTTCTGTGAAATTTTTTGAAAAAATATGTAAAAAAAGGATTGACAAGCAATACTATGCATTGTACAATATGACGCATAAGGCAGTATGACGAGGCCGCCGAAGTGCGACCTTGGAAGAAGGAAAGGAAAATGTTTTGGAGAGTGCTGAAAAAAGACTTAAAACGTAAAAAGACGATGAACGTGATCTTGCTTCTGTTCGTGATCTTATCCGCGACGTTCGCTTCGGCGTCGCTGAATAATATCATGGCGGTAACGGGCGGAGTGGAATCCTTTTTCGACGTCGCGAACGTTCCCGACTTGTATCTTTCGATCCCCGAATCGTCCGATATGGATCAAAGGGTAAAAGAGATCCCCGGCGTCCGCGAAGTTAAGGTCGAGCATTACGTTATGATCATGAGTTCCAAGCACTTCGCTTTGAACGGAAATGCGCTCGACAACTTCATCAATCCGGCGTTAATGCTGTCCGACGCGGAAATGGGAATCAACTATTTCGATGAGAACGATCGCTTGATTCGCGAGGTGGGGAAGGGCGGCTTTTACGCCACCGCGCCTTTTACGCAAAACAGAAAAGCGGAAAAAGGCGAACGCTACGAAGTGACGCTCGGCGATAAAACGATCTCTCTGACCTACCTCGGCAGATTCAAAGGCGCGCTTTTCAGCAACGAGGAAACTTCCTCTCCTTATTTGATCGTAAACCACGAGGACTTCGCCGAGTTTGCGACCGCGGGCGGCGCGACTTTCGGCGAATTGATGGTAAAAAGCGCCTACGTTTACACGAGCGATCCCGAAGCGGTCATGGAATTCGTCAAAGAGGACGAGAGAATTTCCTTTGCGACGAGAAAGGAAATGAAGAGTCTGTATCTTTACGATATGCTCGCGGCGTATATCCTGATGGCGATCAGCATTCTTCTGATGCTAACGGCGTTTTTCGTCCTTCGCTTTACGATTGGGTTCACGATGAGCGAGGAATTCCGCGAGATCGGCGTAATGAAAGCGGTCGGGATCAAAAACGGAAGCATTCGCGGGCTTTACTTGATCAAATATCTCGCGCTTGCCCTCGTCGGAACGATCATCGGATATTTCCTGTCGCTTCCGCTCGGAAAGATGATGATGCGGACGGTTACGGAAAATATGGTGGCGGGCGGCGCGAACAGCCGCGCGATCGGGCTTGTCGGCGCGGGCGCGGTCGTCCTCGTAATCCTGCTGTTCTGCTATGCTTGCACGCGTAAAGTCAACAAACTCTCCCCGATCGACGCGGTCAGAAGCGGCGAAACGGGCGAGAAATTTCGCAAGAAACGTCACTTGCGTCTCGGGCGTTCGAAGCTTCCGGAAAGCTGTTTTATGGCGGTAAACGATATCGTTTGCGCGCCGAAGCGATTCTCGGTCATAACGATCATTTTCGTCCTCTGTATGCTGATGATGACCCTTTTGTCGAATTTCGCGGCTACGCTGAGAAGCGACAAGATCTATCGCTTTTTCGGGGTCCCGGAAAGCGACGTCACGATCAGCGACGTGGAATATTTCCAAAGCATTTTTTCCGATCCGAGTTCTTACCGTGAAGTCCTCGCGGACACCGAAAAACTGCTGGAAGAAAAGGATCTTCGCGGAACCTGCACGATGAGCTTCGGCGCGGCGTACGAGACGACCTTTAACGGGAAAAAATCTTCGATCCTCTATTGGGTGACGAAAGGCGAGACGAAGGATCCCTTCCGCTGCGATAAAGGAAGAGCTCCGGCGCGCGCGGACGAGATCGCGATGACTTCCTTTGCCCTAAAAGAGCTCGGCGCGTCGATCGGCGATAAAGTGACGGCGACTCTCGGAAATCGGGTCTTCGAATTTACGATCACGGGGACTTTCTCGACCTTCCAAGGCGCGGGCTACGCGGCGACGCTATGGCGCGATTTCGAGCTCACGAGCGATATGCAGGCGTATTCCTCATTCGGCGTCCAGATCCTGTTTGACGGCGACCCGAGCCGAAAAACCGTCGAACGGAATATTCGCATTCTGCGCGAGGCGATCGGCAGCGATAAGGTCTGCACGACCGCGGATATGATCAAAACCATGACGGGCGTTTCCGACACCTTGAACCTCATAAAGAAAATGATGATGATCCTGACCGCGATCGTAGGCGGGATGATCGTCGTCTTAATGGAGCGTAGCTTTATATCCAAAGAAAAGAGCGAGATCGCGCTTTTGAAAGCGGTCGGGGGCGGAAACGGCAGTATCGTCCTCAGGCACACGCTGCGCTTCGTAATCGTCGCCCTCGTGGCGATCGCGCTGTCCCTCGCGGTTTTGATGCCGCTCGGCGATCTAATGATGGATGCGATCTGTTCGCTCATCGGCGACGTCTCGGGGCTTAAATGCGATTTCGTCCCGCTCGAAATCTTCGCGGTCTGTCCCGCGATCCTCCTCGGAGTTTCCGCGCTCGGGGCGTTCCTGACCGCGCTTTACACCAAAACGATCAAAGCATCCGATACGGCGAGTATCGAATAGGAGAAAAGAATATGAATACCGTTTTACAATCCAAGGCACTTTGCAAATCTTACGTTTCCGATCATCACGCGCACGACGTCCTGAAAAACGTCGACCTGACGATCCGAGAGGGCGAAATGGTCGCGATCATGGGGCCGTCAGGCTCGGGGAAAAGCACCTTGCTTTACTGCGTCTCGGGAATGGACAGACCTTCGTCGGGTTCGGTCGTCTTCAACGGACGCGAGATCGACAAACTCAAAGATAAGGAACTCGCGGTCGTTCGACTGGACGAAATGGGCTTTATTTTTCAGCAAATGTATATGATGAAAAATCTGTCCGTTCTCGATAATATCATCCTGCCCGCCGTTAAATCCAAAAAAGGAAAAGAAAGCCGCAAGGCGATCGAAGCGCGCGGCAAAGAATTGATGAAAAAACTCGGGATCGAGGACGTGTGGGATAAAGACATAAACGAAGTTTCCGGCGGTCAGCTCCAACGCGCGTGTATTTGTCGCAGTTTGATCAATAACCCGAAACTGATCTTCGCGGACGAACCGACGGGCGCTTTGAATCGCGCGAATTCGGACGAGGTGATGCGCGAACTGCTCGCGATCAACGCCGGCGGAACGACGATCCTTTTGGTTACGCACGATCCGAAGGTCGCCGCCAAGTGCGGTCGCGTCCTCTATATCGTGGACGGCGAGATCGTCGGCGAAATAGAGCCGGGTCGTTTCGAAGGGGGAGAGGAAGCGCTCCGCGAGCGCGAAAAATCCTTAAACGATTGGTTGATGGAGCGGGGCTGGTAAAACCCGTTTTCGATAGGCGTTCGAAGAGAGGCGAGAGCGGAGTTTTCCCTTTGCGCCTCTCTTTTTGATAGACCTTTTTCGGGAAAGCGGTATATAATAAAAATATGATCGATTTGACAGCGGGAAAGCCCTATAAAGTTCTGTTGAGGTATATCTTGCCTCTCTTTTTGAGCATCGTCTTTCAGCAGGTCTATAACATTGCGGACAGCGTCGTGGCGGGGCAATATATCGGCGAAGAAGCGCTCGCCGCGGTCGGCAACAGCTACGAAATCACTCTCGTCCTTTTGGCGTTCGCGTTCGGTTGCAATATGGGATCTTCGATCGTAACGGCGAAGAATTTCGGCGCGAAAAACTATACCGAAATGAAAAGCGCGATCCGAACTTCGCTTCTTTCGACCCTCGTCGTGACCCTCTCTTTGATGCTTGCGGGGTTTTTATCCGCGCGCCCGCTTCTCCTCGCTTTGAACACGCCCTCGGAGATCCTCGGCGACAGCCTCGCTTATCTTTATATCTACCTCGCGGGGCTTTTATTTCTCTTTTTCTATAACGTTTCGACGGGGATCTTCGCCGCGCTCGGCGATTCGATCACGCCTTTCATCTTCCTCGTCATCTCCTCGATTGCGAACGTCTTTATGGATATCCTGTTCGTCGCCGCGTTCAAAATGGGCGTTCGAGGGGTCGCATGGGCGACTTTTATCTGTCAAGGCGCAAGTTCGATCGCCGCGTTCTCCGTCCTTGTCTATCAGCTTCGCAAGGTGAAGACGCCCGAAAAACCGAAGTTTTTTTCCAAAGCGGCGCTCAAAGATTTCCTGCTCGTCGGGATTCCGAGCACGTTGCAGCAAAGTTTCGTCTCGGTCGGAAATATCGTCCTGCAAGGCTTGATCAATTCTTTCGGCACGCCGACGATCGCGGGTTACTCCGCGGCGGTCAAATTCAATAATTTCGCCGTTACGAGTATGCACCAAGTCGGAAACGGCGTCTCGAATTACACCGCGCAAAATCTCGCCGCGAAAAAACCGGAGCGAATAAAAAGCGGCTTCCGTTGGGGCTTTTTGATCGCGTCTTCGATCGGGCTTTTGTTCTTCTTCGGTTATTTCTTTTTCAATCGGCAATTGATGCTTCTGTTCTTGAAGAAAAAGAGCGCGGAAGCGATCGGCGTCGGTCACGATTTCCTTTCGATCGTCTCCCCGTTTTACGCGATCATCGCGGTAAAGCTCGTCGCGGACGGCGTCCTGCGCGGCGCGGAAAAAATGGCGCGCTTTATGGTCAGCACCTTTACCGATCTCGCGCTCCGCGTCGGCTTGGCGTTCGCGCTTTCCTCGACCGCGCTCGGAGCCAAAGGCATCTGGTGGGCGTGGCCGATCGGATGGGGCGTCGCCCTCGTTATGTCCTACGTTTTCTATCTTACGGTCGTTCACAAATCGTCGAAAAAAGGCGAATTGTCCGTTTAATAAAAAGAATCAATAGTTGAAAACAATTAAAGAAATCGAATGTTTGTCAGATTGTTTCGGAAATGCCTAAAAAGTAGTCAGCCGAAACGCCGAACGCAAGAGACATTTTTTTCAATATGTCATATCCCGGTTTTGCTTTTCCTTTGAGCCATTCGCTGACTTGACTTTGTTTGACGCCGATTTTCAGCGCAAAAGCCGTTTGCGTCAACTCTTTTTGAAGAAGGAACTCTTCCAATATGTCTTTGAACTCCAATTCTTCCATATCGTTATTGTATAGAAAAATCTATGGCAATGCTTGACATATAGAATATTCTATACTAATATATAGCGGATCAAACGTGGAGAGGGCACATTGAACGTTTTTCGAGTTTCGTTTATAGGACATAGAGAAGTGGAACGATTTTCGGATGTAGAAGAGCAAGTATCGAAACTTGTAGGAGAGCTGATCCGAACGAAAGAATTCGTCGAATTCTATATCGGCAGAAACGGAGAATTCGATCTGCAAGTCGCTTCAATCATTAAAAGAGAGCAACGGAACTATGGCTATGATAACAGTTCGTTGGTTTTGGTACTTCCGTATCCGATTTCCAATCTTGATGATATGGAATCGTACTATGATGAAGTTTGGTATCCTTCCGAATTACAAAATGTTCATTATAAAGCGGCGATCGGAAAGAGAAACGAATGGTTTGTTAAGAATTCGGATGTACTTGTCGCTTATGTTGAAAAAGAAGAGGGAGGTGCATATCTTTGCGCGAAAAAGGCGTTGAAAGACGGCGTCGAGGTTAAGTGGATCGGGAAGGTTTCAGAATGCGACAAGTTGTTTTCGGAAACGATAAAGCAAATTTGATAAAGGTGTCGAAACAAAAATGTATGATTGACAAAAGAAAAAACGGCGAACTGATTCGCCGTTTTTTTATCGTTCGTTAAACGTTTTTGCTTACTTGACCAGCCCTCTTTCGAGAAGGAGTTGCGCGATTTGGACGGCGTTGGTCGCCGCGCCTTTGCGGATGTTATCCGCGACGACGAAGAGGTTGCAACCGCTTTCGACGCTGAAATCGAGGCGGATACGCCCGATATAGACTTCGTCGTGATTTTCGGCGTAGATCGGCATCGGATATTTGCCGTTCTTATCGTCGTCCACCAAAATGACGTTCGGGAAAGAGGCGAGCGCTTCTTTGATCCCTTCCAAGGTGCAGGGCTTTTCGAATTCGAGGTTGATGCTTTCGCTGTGACCGTGGAAGACGGGGACGCGAACCGTCGTCGCCGTGACGCGAAGGTCGGGTCTGCCGAGGATCTTCCTCGTCTCGTTGATCATCTTTTCCTCTTCCTTGGTGTAGCCGTTATCGAGGAAGACGTCGATCTGCGGAATGACGTTCGCGAAGATCGGGTAGGGGAACTTCTTGGGAGCGATGCCTTCCGCGCCGTCCTTCAAATCGTTGTAACCTTGGACGCCCGCGCCGCTGACCGCTTGATAGGTCGAATAGACGACGCGCTTGATTCTGTACTTATCGTCGAGGGGTTTCAAAGCGAGCATCGCTTGGATCGTGGAGCAGTTCGGGTTCGCGATGATGCCGTGATTCCAAGTAACGTCGTCCGGGTTGACCTCGGGGACGACGAGAGGAACGTCTTTATCCATTCTCCACTGGCTGCTGTTATCGACGACGATCGCGCCTTGCGCGGCGAAGATCGGAGCGAAGGTCTTGCTGACCGAACCGCCCGCGCTGAACAGGGCGATATCGACGTCGACCTTTTTGACGTTCTCTTCCGTCAATTCGATGACGGTGTGATCCTTGCCCATAAAGTTGATGACTTTACCCGCGCTCTTCGCGCTTGCGAAAAGGTAGTAGTTTTCAACGGGGAGCTTGCGCTCGGTGAGCACTTCCAAAAATTTGTTACCGACCATACCGGTCGCGCCTACGACGGCAAGATTGATTTTTCTCATATTTCCTCCGAAATTCGTAGCGTTTTCCGCGCTATTCTCAATAAATGCTATCAAAAAAACTTTTCTTTGTCAAAGAATTGACTTATATTTACTTTGATATTTTGAAAAATTAGTGTAAAATAGCGATAGGAGTTACTATGAGCAGAGTCGATTTGTTGATGAAATTATCCCTTGAAAAAGACCAGCGCACGAACAGCGGCGAGGTCAACCAACATTCCGTTCGCCACGCGACGAGCGTCTTTTCCGAAAACCTTCGCCGCATCTTTTTGACGAACTTGATCTACGTCCTCATCTTTGCGCTCCCGTTCTTGTTCCTTGCGTTTATCGCGCCCGCCCTCGTCAAAAATTGGGTTTTCGCCCGCGGGGATTACAACTTCGTCGGGCAGATCGGGATCGGCTATCCCGGCGTCGTCAACACGATGGCGGAAGGCTATAAAGTTCTGTTCGGTCATTATTTCAAGATCTACATTCCGATCCTTTCCGCTTCGATCGTTTTGATGTTCGTCGGTCTTTCGGGATTGTTCCACTGCTTGCGCGGTTATATGTGGGGCGAGAACGTTCGCCCGGTCAAGAGCTTTTTCCGCGGCGTCAAAAAGCTTTGGAAGCCTTTCTTGATCACGGGCGTTTCCTTCGGCGCGTTTATGTGCGGCGTCCTGTACGGCGCGGTGTGGCATATCTCCCTTTTGAAGCAGGGCGCGGCGAACGGCGGGACGTGGGTCCTTTTTATCGGCGTCATTCTTCTTACTTGGCTTGCGGTCTCCGTCTTGGTCTATTTGCTTCCGATGTTCGCCTGCTATCGCTATAAGTACGCGGACGCTTTGAAAAACAGCTTGATCATCGCCCTCGTAAATTGGCTGCCCTCGCTCTTTACCGCGGCGTTTACGATCGGCGTTTTCTGCCTTTCCCTTGCGAACGTCGCGTTTAATTACATCGTCCTCATTCTTTTGTTCCTGGTCGGATTCGGCTTCCTCGGCGGGATCTGGACGAGTTCGGCGCAAAAAGCCTTCGCGAACTTTATCGCTCCGCAATACGAGAGCGCGAATTCGGGCGGCAAACTCAGAGTCGAAGCGCGCCGCGGCGTAAACCCCTATAAGGCGAAGAAAGCCAAGGATAAGGCGAACGCGGACACCGCGATCGGAAAGGCGAGCCAAATGAGAGTGCAATCTTCCGAAGGCGCGGAAGCTCCCAAGAAAAAGAAAACCCAAACGAAGTACGTTTCGTACAAAAGGAAAAAATAATCATGGATTCGATCAATAAGGCGCTCGTTTTCGGCGGGCAGGTCAAGGTCGTCGCGTTCAAGACGACCGATCTTGTTAACACGGCGATCTCCCTTCACTCTTTGACGCCCCTTGCGGCGGAAGCGCTCGGCAAAGTTCTGACGATGGGCGCGTATCTTTCCAACGAACTCAAAGGCGAAAAAGAGAAACTCAGCGTCCATATCACCGATAAAGGACTTCTCGGTTCGATCATCGTCGCGGCGGACGCGGGCGGTTTCGTTCGCGGTTACGTCGAGCATAAAGACGCGTCTCTTCCCCCTCTCGGAAACGGAAAGCAGAATTTGTTCGAGGGGATCGGCAGCGACGGATTTATCACCGTCATCAAAGATCTCGGGCTCAAAGATCCCTACGTCGGAAAGACCGAGCTCGTTCGCGGCAATCTCGAAGAGGATTTCGCTTGGTATTTTACCCGCTCCGAAGGCTCTCCGACCGCGCTTGCCTTGAACGTAACGATCGGCGCGGACGGGAAGTGCGAATCCGCGGGCGGCGTCCTCGTCCAACCGATGCCGAATTGCCCGGAGCATATCCTCGTCGTCGTCGAAGACATCGTCTCGCAGTTCGCGGATATCGGCGAAGTTCTGAAAGTCAAAGACCCCGCCGAAATTTTGAAAGACTATTTCGGGCATTTCGAGATCGAGTATTTCCCCTCGACCCATCCCGAGTATCGTTGCAAGTGCAGTCGGGAGCAAATGTCGAACGCTGTCATCGCGCTCGGAAGAGCGGACTCCGTCAACCTTTTGATGGAGCGCGGCGAGATCGAAGTCCTGTGTCATTTTTGCGGCACGAAGTACATATTCAACAAACAAGACGTAATCGATATATGGAGGCGCTATGATAATAAACTTTGACCAAACTCCCGAAAGCTATTTTCGTCTTTCCGAGAATGCGCTCGGAAAAGGGGAGTTGATCAAAGCTTTGCAGTATTGCGAAAAGGCGCTCGAAGGCAAGAGAACGGCGGAATATCGCCTGACGCTTGCCGAGATTTTTCTCAAAATGAGAAGAAACAGGGAGGCGATGGACGCCGCGCTTTCCGTCCTTGCGCAGGGGTCGGAGCATAAAGCCGAAGTGTTTGACTTAATGGCGAAAGCGACGACCGCCGACGGAAAACTGTACGATTCCCTTTTTTACGTTATGGGCAAAGCCGAGCTCGAAGGCGACGACGACACGCTGGACGCGATGGACGAAGTCGTGGACGATTTGATGGGCTCGTTTTCCGAACCGAAAAATCGGTTGTTCCTCGTCGGGAAAGAAGAAAAGAAAAACTATGCGCGCGAGATGGATAAAGCGACGTTCTTCTTCTCCGCCGAGCAGTTCGAAAGAGCGAAAGAAACCGCTCTCGGGATCCCCGAAGGCTCCGATCTGTATGAAGACGCGCAGAATATCGTTTTGCGCTCCGAGACCCGTATGGGCGATCTCTCTTCCGCTTACGAGACCGCGAAAAAAGCGGTCGAACGCGATCCGAAGAACGGCTTCGCGTTGTACGTCCTCATCGAGCGTTGCGGCGACAAGAGCTTCGTTCCCAATCTCTTAAACGTCGGGACCGCGCCTCCCGATCTTTATTTCTCCATCGAGGCGGCGGATTTCGCGAAGGAAAGCGAGATCGCGACCGAGCTTGCCGATCGCCTGCTCAAAAGCGTGCCGTATTCGCCCGAAGCTCATTTCGTGGCGGCGGGAGCGTATCTGAACGCAGGAGACAAGAAGCGTTCGCTCGACATTTTGAAGACGCTTTTTTCCTTTTATAAGAGATATCCCGCCTCGCTGATCCTCAAAAAATGGTCGCGCTTTTCCGAAGTCGAGCTGATGCTCGGGGGACCGCTCCCGGATCGAGTGATCGACGCTCTCTGTTCCTACGTCAAAAAATTCACGAAACGCGCCGATCTCTTTACGAACGAGTTTTTATCCGACAAAGATTTTCGCGCGTCCGTTCGTCTTTTGCTTGAAGACGGAGGGACGGACGCCGCGTACAGAGCATGCGCGATCCTCGGCGACAGCGACTCTCCGAAACTCAGGAAATTTTTAGAAGATCGCTTGATCAGCACCTTCGTGGATCAAAACGTCAAGCGCGAAATTCTCTCGAAACTTTTGCTGAAAAAGCATAAAGGGAAAATCTGTCTCGTGCCGAGCGCCGTCCTCGTCAAGCTCGATTGTCGTAAGCCCGCGCATTACGAAGAATATCCCGAGCCGTTGAAGGTCGCTTATGCGGAAGTTTTGTCTTTCATAACCTGCGTTTTCGATTTCCGTTGCGTGAAAGAACTTTCCGCGTTGACGGAAGAACTCTTCGAGCGCGATCTCGCGACCGAAAAGGATCCCGCGGTCATTGCCGCCGCGCTCGCCCGCGTGATCGTCTCCGAAAACGAGATGCCCTTCGCGAAGCGTCCCGGAATGGCGGAAAACATCGTTCGCGACTTTTTCGAACTCGGCAAAACGCAATACGCCCGAATGCTTAGGCTCGTCTCGAAACTTGTTTGAGATCGTTTGCGTTTGATTCCCCGTCGGCGGTTTTGTCGGGAAGAGCCGGCAAAGGATCGTTTTTTATAGAACAGCCCCCGCGTCGCGCCGTCGTCACGGGGATTTTTTTATGCGGGAAGAAAAACCCGTTTTGTCCGCTCCCTTTTTTGCATATCATTTTTTATGAAAAGTTTTTTTCGGGCGATGAAGACGGCGTGTCTGTTCGTCGGATCGGTCGTCGGGGCGGGATTCGCCACGGGACGGGAGATTGCATTGTTTTTCGGCGGCGGTTCGGCTTGGAACGTCGGGATCGCGGCGGCGTTTATGGGCGCGGCGGCTTTTTTGTTTCTCGAAACGGGGGCAAAGGGATCGGCGATCGATCCGCGCGTTCGAACGGGTGCGGACGCCCTCGTCGCGGTCTCGTCTTTCGTCGTATACGCGGCGATGATCGCTTCCGCGGAAAGCGTCCTTTTCGGTCTTTTCGGGAAAAAGGGGCTTTCGCTTTTCGTCGCGTTTTTTTGCGCGATCCTTTCCCCGAAAGGCGTGGGGTGGGTCTCGCGATTGAATTTTCTTGCCGTTCCCGCGCTCGCTGTGATCGTGATCTTCGTCGGCGCGAAGACTCCGTTTTCGGCGCGTTTCGATTCGATCCGTCCTTTTTCCTCGGTGGCGTACGGAGCGATGAATATGCTTTTTTCGGGCGCGCTTATGGCGGAAGAGGGGAGAAGTCTTTCGAAAAGAGAACGGTGCGTCGCGGCGGCTTTGTGCGGCGGCTTGATCTTCGCGCTGCTCCTTTTTATGTTTCGCGCCGCTTCTTTTTCTCCTCGGAGCGAGATGCCTTTTCTCGTCGCGGCGGAAAGGGCGGGGATCGGGGCGGTCGCGCCCGTCGCGCTCCTTCTTGCGATCGTAACGACGATGATCGGTTGCGATTATCTCGTAACGGGGAAATTGAATGAAACTCTCGGCGATCCCGTCCTTTCTTCCGCGCTCGTCCTGCTGTCGGGCTTTCTGCTGTCGCTCGTCGGGTTCGCTCCGATCGTTCGGACGGCGTATCCCGTCGTGTCGTATCTCGGGATCGCGTTCACTTTCGCCGCCGCGGTCTTTCTCCCCGCCTTTCGGAGCGGTGGCTCTTTTCGCTTTCCGAAAAAGCAACTGAAAGGAAAGGGTTGAGTTTTTCTCCGATAAGGTTTATAATACGAAATATGAAGTACGTCAAACTGACTTGGGATTACATAAAGGAGAAGCATTTCCGCATTCTCGCGCTTACGTGCGTCGTTCCCGCCGTCGCGCTTGCTCTTTTGAAAAGTTTTTCCACGACGGCGAGTTATTTCGTAAATTTCAGCCGCGAAACGAGCGATTCTTTCGCCCAAATTTTCAGGCTCAGCACCCGCTTCGGTTGGCAAAGCGTTTTGCGCGGCGTCGCGAGCATCGTGATCATCGCGCTCTTTTCCTCGTATCTGGTCGGCGTCGTCATCCGTCATATGCGGACGGGGCGGCCGGATCTTTCCCACGCGTTCACCCGCATAAACGAGAATTTTCTCGCCGTGATCCGTCTCGTCCTCTTAACGGGCGTGTTGATCCTTTTGTTCGGGCTTTTGAATTCGACGTTCGTCTTCCTTTGGAGCAAAGTCGCGAGAAACGTGATTTGGCTCGTCTTCCTTTTAAGTTTTCTGACGATGGCGGGGCTGTTCTTCATCCTGATCGGCGCCTTTTCGTATACCGCGCTGTGGGTTCCCGCGATGGTCGTCACGGGGCAACCCGCGCTTCCTTCTCTCGCGACTTCGATCCGAGAGACCAAAGATCACGGTTTCGCGTCCTTTTTCGTGGGAGTTTTGCTCCCGTTGATCCCGGGATTCGCGATCGAATTCCTGACGAGTTTCGTCGGGAATCCCGTCTTGACCGTGATCGGTGATTTCGTATTTTATTTCGTGGTGCTTGCGTATTATCCCGTCTTTTCCGCCGTCGCGTATTACGACGTAAACGGATTGGATCGTGAAGATCTGCTGCGCGCGAATCGGATGTAGGAGGCTTTATGGCGATCAAACACACGACCGGGATCTTTATCTCGAAATTCGGCTTGGTATATAAGATCATAGTTTATTTTTTGATCGTCGTCCTGATCGTCGGGGCGATCTCGTTTTCGGTCGCGCATCCCGCGCTCAAAAGTCTCTTTGAAAAGGTCGGCGACACGGGTTTCGTCCAACACGCGAAAAGCGGCATCGGAAAGCTTGTCCGCGGAAACAGCGATTTTTTAGTCGAATTTCAAGCCGCCTACGATTCTTTCGAGGAACTTGCTTCGACTTTGAGAAACGAAAAAGCGGAGTGGGCGAAGTTGACCGTTACGTTCTTCGTCTCCTTTGCCGTCATAACCTATTTGCTTGCGTTGAGCTTCTTGCCGTTTTCGGATATTCTCCGAAATTTTATGAGCAGTAAATCGGAGTACGGTTTTATGAGCAACCTCGTCGCAAACGGCGGGCGCGCCGCGCTGTACGCGCTGTTCTACACGCTCGTCGTCTTTACTTCTCAGATCGCGATCACCGCGCTTTCCGTCTTCGTCTTTTTGAAACTCGTGCCGAAGATCGGCGTGCTCGCGCTGACCGTCGGCTATTTGATTTTGACCCTGCTTTCGGGCTTGAAATCGACGATCTTCTCGGGCTGGCTCCCCGCGACCGTGACGGAAAACGTCTGCGTTTTCAAAGGCTTCGTCGTCGGGATCCGCGCGATCGGAAAGAAGTTTTTGCGTTCGTTCTGGACGTTCGTCTTTTTGAGTTGGATCATGACCTATTTGATCCTTTCGTTCGGCATTCTGACGTTCGGCGTCGGGTTCATTATCGCGGTCCCGTCCCTTTTCATTATGTATCGGATCGTTGAGCTCGTCCTCTATTTCGACGTTTGCGGTTACCGCTATTACGTCGACGAGCAAACTGTCCGTTGATCCGTCTTTCGGTCGAAAAGATTGAATCCCGCGTGATTCCTTCCGGGTGCGCGGGATTTTTTTACGGGGAGCGACCCTGTTTTTTCCTTGCGGAAAAACGGCGGGCGCGCATATTGACAAAATTTTCGCCAATATGTTATTATATATAATTATAAAACGCACATCCCGCGCGAGGCGCCGATATTCGATCAAGGAGAATACCATGAAAAAAGTTCGCTTTTTATTCGTACTGATTTTTCTGTTTTTTTGTACGGCGATTTTGATTTCTTGCGGCGGGATCACTTTTTTCAAGAACACAAATACGAAACCCGAAGAGAAAACCCTCGATTTTACGACGGTGTACGCGATGGCGGAAGACGCGGGCTACACGGGAACGATGGAAGAGCTCGTCGCTCTTTTCAAAGGAGACAGCGCGTATCAAATCGCGGTCGCGAACGGGTACAGCGGCAGTGAGCTCGACTGGCTTGCTTCTCTTTCCGGCGCCGCGGGTAAGGACGGGAAGACTCCCGCGATCGGCGCGAATAAGCATTGGTACGTCGGCGGCGTGGATACCGGCATTTGCGCCGAAGGGAAAGACGGCGTCTCTCCGACAATCGAGATCAATGCGGACGGCTACTGGGTCATCAACGGAATCGCGACGAATAAAAGAGCGGTCGGGATCGCGGGCGAAGACGGAAAGGACGGCGTAACGCCGACGATCGAGATCAACGAAGAAGGCTATTGGGTCATTAACGGCGTCGTGTCGAACGTCAAAGCGGCGGGCGAAAAGGGCGCGGACGGCTTGATGCCCGAGATCACGATCAATGCGGAAGGTTACTGGGTCGTCAACGGCGTCGCCACCGATAAAAAAGCGGTCGGGACCGCGACGGGCGAGACGATCGTCCCGACGATCGGCGACAATCATCATTGGTACATAGAAGGCGTGGACACCGGCGTCCTCGCGGAAGGCGTAAACGGATCGAACGGCGCGGATGGCGCAAACGGTAAGTCCGCTTACGAACTCGCCGTGGAGAACGGCTACGTCGGAACCGTCCAAGAATGGCTTGCGTCTTTGGTCGGCGCGGCGGGCGAGAACGGAATCGACGGGACGAACGGTAAAGACGGAAAAGACGGAAAAGACGGCGTAACGCCGACGATCGAAATCAACGAGCAAGGTTACTGGGTCATTAACGGCGTGGTGACGAACGTCAAAGCCGCCGGCGTGGACGGTAAAGACGGCAAGGACGGTAAAGACGGCAAGGATGGAACGAACGGGATCAACGGTAGCGACGGCGCGAACGGAAAATCCGCGTATGAACTTGCCGTGGAGAACGGATACACGGGTACCGTTCAAGAATGGCTCGCGTCTTTGGTGGGTGAAGCGGGCGTAAACGGATCGAACGGCGCGAACGGTGCGGACGGAAAATCCGCGTATGAAATCGCGCGCGATCACGGGTACACGGGTACCGAAGCGCAATGGCTTGCCTCTTTGGTCGGAGCAACGGGCGCGACGGGCGCGGCGGGGCAAAACGGAATTAACGGAAGTAACGGCGCGGATGGAAAGTCGGCGTATGAACTCGCCGTGGAAAACGGCTTTAACGGCTCGCTCTCCGAGTGGCTGGACAGCTTGATCGGCGCAGACGGCAAAGACGGACAGGACGGCAAAGACGGAACGAACGGAATAAACGGCAGCAACGGCGCGAACGGCAAATCCGCTTACGAACTCGCGGTCGAAAACGGCTTTAACGGGTCTCTTACCGAATGGCTTGCGTCCTTGGTCGGTGCGACGGGCGCGGCGGGGCAGAACGGCAAAGACGGAAAGGATGGAAAAGACGGGGTCGACGGTACGAACGGAACCGACGGCGCGGACGGGAAGTCCGCTTACGAAATCGCGTGCGATCACGGGTACACGGGAACCGTTCAGGAATGGCTTGCTTCCTTGGTCGGCGCGACGGGCGCCGCAGGGCAGAACGGACAAAACGGGACGAACGGCGCGAACGGAAAGTCCGCGTATGAACTCGCACTGGATCACGGCTATACCGGAACCGAAGCGCAATGGCTCGCTTCCTTGGTCGGAGCCGCGGGTCAAGACGGAAAAGACGGCAAGGACGGTAAGGACGGCGTAACGCCGACCGTCGAGATCAACGCGCAAGGCTATTGGGTCATCAACGGCATTCAGACGGCTGTCAAAGCGGTCGGAACGAACGGAACGAACGGGACGAACGGCGTGAACGGACAAGACGGGAAAGACGGAAAAGACGGCGTCTCGATCGTCAGCGTCGAATGGAATGAAAACAAAGAACTTTTGATCACCTTATCCAGCGGAACGGTTCTGAACATCGGGCAGATTCCCGCCGCGGAAGGCGACGTCCTCGATTATTATCCCTTGGATAACGGAACGTGGGGCGTAAAAGCGGGCAAAGGCTATTACCTTTCGAGCGTCGTGATCCCCGCGTCTTACGAAGGCAAGGCGGTCACGAAGATTCTGCCTTCCGCTTTCGAAGGCGACCGCAATCTCGAAACGATTTCGATTCCTTCTTCGATCGTCGAGATCGGTGAAAAGGCGTTCTTCGGTTGCGAGAACCTCGCTTCTCTTTCGATCCCCGCGAGCGTAACGCGGATCGACGATTGGGCGTTCCGCGATTGCATGGGACTCGAATCCATCGAAGTGGCGGCGGGTAATTCGACCTTTGCGGTAAACGAAGGAAAACTTATCAACGGCTTGACGAATAAACTCGTCGCTTGCGTCGTCGGTTCGGTCTATTATTCGCTCGTGATCGATAATTACGTCGGCGTCGGCGAAGAAAAGACGGTTTCCGTCATTTCCGATTATCTGACTGCGAACGACTTTACCTATTCCGTTTCCGACGAAAGGATAATCTCTTTCCTCGGGAACTCGTATCAAGGATTGAAGGAAGGCACCGTGACGATCTACGTTACCTTCAACGGCGAGACCGAAACCAAAGAGGTCACCGTCAAGGAAGTCCGTTATTTGTCCTTTGATTTGGACGGCGGCTCGGCGGTCGATCTCCCCGATAGAGTCTATGCGGGGACGACGGTCGATCTCCCCGTCGGCACGAAAGACGGCTATCAGTTCGCGGGTTGGTTCGTCTCGTCCTCTTTTGCGGGCGATCCCGTGACCACGCTTTCGGATCAAAATGCGAACGTTACTTCGTTGTACGCCCGCTTCGATAAGCTCTACACCGTTACTTTCCGCTATACGCGCGGCGGTAATCCCTATTTTGCGACCGTCGAATCGACGTATATCGGCGGGTACACGCTTTTGCATCCGACCTATGATTCCGCCGTCGAATATTTCAGCGGCTGGTTCCTGGACGAAGATTTCGTGGACGAAGTAACGGAGATCCCCGAAGGTTTCGGCACGGATCTCGAACTTTACGGTGCGTTCGTCAGCGCGACTTCTCAGATCACTCTGACCTTCGTCGCGACGGGCGGGACGATCTCGGGTGACAGCGTCGTCGAATGCCTGCCCGGCTATGATTCGTATCCGACCGCGACGCACCCGCACTTCGAATTCGGCGGCTGGTATCAAGACAGTAACTGCACGATCCCCGCTTCGCCGCGCGCATTCAGGACGCAGACGCTTTACGCCTATTTCTACGAGGTAACGGCGGTCGATTCGATCTCGATCGATTTCCCCGAAGCGGAAGTCGTCCTCGGCGGAACGGCGACTCTTCCCTACACGCTGTATCCCTCTACGGTCACCGTCCGAGCCGTAACCTTCGAATCGAGTAATCCGAGCGTCTTGACCATCGACGAGAACGGCGTTATGACGGCGCACGCCGTCGGTTTCGCGACCGTTACCGTGACTTCGCTTTCGTCCTCCGGCGCGTCCGCGAGCCTTGAAATCGAAGTCTTTACCGAACCGAACACGATCTCCGCGGCGTACGACACCGATTCCTTCGTTATGGTCGGGAACACGATCACGCTCAGCGCGAACGCGCACGTTCGCCGCGTCGACGATCCGACCCTGACTTGGACGAGTTTGGATCCCGCGATCGCGGCGGTTTCTTCGGACGGCGTCGTAACGGGCATTTCGGACGGGTACGTCCTGATTCGTGTCAGCACGGAGGAAAAGCCGAGCTTACATTTCGACATCGGCGTAACGGTCTATGCGGCGGATAACCCGCTCCGCTCGATCATCGAGTCTAACCACAGCGTCGTTGGAAGCGTAAAGAACCTCGGCATCGGAGCAGGCACTCCCGCGTATTACGTCGACTTGTACGAAAGCATCAACGGCGCACTTTTCAATAATACCTACGAGATCCTCCGCACCTACGAGACCAAGGCGAATAACAATACGCAAAACCACGGCGCGGCGAGATCCTCTACCGAATTCATCACCGTCCACTATACGGGCAATATGGCGTCGAGCGCGGGTGCGAAG
Source organism: Clostridia bacterium (assembly GCA_024685775.1). Classification (NCBI taxonomy): domain Bacteria; kingdom Bacillati; phylum Bacillota; class Clostridia; species Clostridia bacterium. The sequence continues at coordinate 53,474 of JAIKVL010000007.1, forward strand.
AACAATTCGAGCGCGCTTGCGAACTCCACGAGCGCGAGCATCCATTACGTCGTCGGTAACGATGGAATCTATCATAACCTGAACGACAGCAAGATCGCCTATCACGCAGGCGACGGATCGAGAACGGTTGCTTGGTCGGCTACGGGCGTGTACGTTCAGGAAGGGGATCCCGAGTGTCCGGTTTGGGGCGTCTCCGGGACGAAGTTTACGATCAACGGCAGGACGACGACCGTTTCGCTTCCCTCCGACGTTCCTTCCGCGAAGAGGTCGGCGGCGTACTTCAACGATATGGGCTTTGGTTATAAGATCGTAAACGGGCAATACTATATGAACGCGACTTGGTGGTGTACCTCGCAAGTCTCGGCGGGTCGTATCGTTAACCACGGCGGTAACCGCAATTCGATCGGTATCGAGACCGCCGTCAATAAGGGCAGCGATCTCTGGCTGACTTGGCATTACACCGCGCAACTCGTCGCGAGACTGATGATTACCTACAATCTTCCGATCGAGCGCGTCGTCGGTCACCACTTCTTTACCGCGAAGGATTGCCCGCAACCGCTCCTTGAAAACGAGCTTGAACTTTGGTGGAGATTCATTGAGTGCGTCAAGACGGAATACGCGATCTTGACCGAGCTCGAAGGCGCAACCGTGTCGATGGCGCTCGTCGGCGAGTACGAGAACGTTACCGAGAACGGTCGCGTGACCGCGGGAACGAGTACGGACGAGTTTATTACCTACGACGTGACGGTGACGACCGCGGGCGGCGTCTCCACGACGGTTCGACTGACTTCTCTTCTGAAAGCGGAATAACCCTCGGAAACGCGCGGCGATCCGCCGCGCGCTACGATTTGATTTTTTACTTTCGATATGCATCTCGGAAAGGAGAAACCTATGAAAAGACGGATAACGATCTTTTTGATTGTCGCGACGGTTTTCGCTCTTGCGAGCGGGTTGTTTTCCTGCGACAAGAATAAAAGCGAACTCTCGGATCCCGAATTTCAAGCTCCTTCGCTCGTCGCGACCTACGGGCAGACGCTTTCCGACCTCGATCTTCCTGAAGGTTTCGTTTGGCAGGATCTCGAATCGACTTCGGTCGGAGAGATCGGAGAGCATACCTTCCTCGCTTCCTATCATCCGAAAGATCTCGCGAAGTATAAGATCGTGAGCGGCGTCCGAATCCTCGTGACGGTCGAAAAACGCCCGACGGACGTAGAGCCGCCGGATCCGATCCTCGCCGTCTACGGCGATACCCTTCAAGATCTTGCGCTCCCCGAGGGCTTTTCTTGGCAAGAAGATCCGAGCACTTCGGTCGGAAGCGTCGGGGATGCCGTCTTTTACGCGACCTATACTCCCGAAGATCCCGCGCATAACGAGATCGTTCGCGATTTGGCGGTCACGGTTCTCGTGGGAAAAGCGACTTACGACCTGTCGGGCGTCGTCTTCGACAGTAAAGCGGTCGTCTACACGGGCGAACCGATCTTCCTCTCGATCCGCGGGACGCTTCCCGAAGGCGTGACGGTTTCTTATGAAAACAACGGGCAAACGGAAGTCGGCGCGTACGTCGTTAAAGCGGTTTTTAAGGGGGACGAGGCGAACTATAATGCGATCGAGGATTTGACGGCGAATTTGGTCATCACGCGCGGAGAATAAGAGGAAAGAGCGGTTTATCTTCCGTCGAGTTCCGCGTCGCTTCGCCGAATCACGAGAATAAAAAAGGGTTTTACCGAAAGAAAGGTAAAGCCCTTTTTTTTGTATTCGTTCATCGCGCGGATCTCCGCAAGCCCGTTTTCGCGCTTCGTTTACGCGATCCGAAGATCGGATGCGCGGCGCTAGCGAAGCGGGGCAGGTCGCATCCTCGCTTTATTTGACGATGAGGATGATGAAGCGATGCCCCGTCGCGCTTCCGTAGGTCAGCGTCTCGCGGATGAAGTAGACCCTGCCGCTGTAACCCGCGCTATTCAGCGAGGAAGAGACTTTGCTCGAAGCGGTGTCCAAAGAGGCGCAATAGGATGATTCGATAAAGAAATCGAAGGTGAACGTCACCGTGGACGCGCTTTGAATTTGCGGCAAAACGACCGCGATCAGGTCGCCGAATTCGGCGTCGCTCGAAATTACGAGGTCGTTGGAAGAGGACGCGGGCGCCGTCCCGTAATGGACGAACGAGAAGGGATTGGATTGCGTGATCGCCGCGCAACTCGATTCCGCATAGTTATCGGCGGTATAGCCGAGAGGATCGGTCTTCGTCGCGTCGCTGATCAGGAAGCTTTCGAGGTTCAGGATCTCGCAATTAGAAGAATCGGTCGGGATCACCGATTCGAGGTTTGCGTGCGTCGTGTCCAAAACGAACCATTTCTTAACGCCGCTTCCGTCGTCAATCCAAACGCGGTTCCAAGCGTGTTCGTCTCCGATGACGCGGATGCATTTGATGTCTTCGAGACCCGCGAGGATCGAAACGGCTTTTGCGATGCCGTCGCAGATCGCTTTCTTATAGATAAAGACGCCTTCGACAGACCACGCCGTGCAATGCGCCCATTCGAAAGAAGCTTGATCCGAAGCGTCGGAAGCCCCGTAATCGTAGCCGACTTCCTCGACCATCCATTGCAGGATCGCATACAACTTTTGAACGTCGGTCATTTGATCGGTTATGATCGAGCGATTGATCTCTTTCGCGATATTCAGCATCGCTTCCGCGGCGGATCCCGAAACGGGGATGGGTTTATAGCCGTGGGAGAAGGCGTAAAAGAGTTGATCCGAGGTCGTTACCGAGACCGTGTTCGAACGGGATAGATAGGGGAAATCGTTAAACGAGCCGCTTCTCGCCGCTCCGACGGGGGCGATCCTCAAAAAGTCTTGTTGCGGGTAAATACGGGAATCGTAATCGTCGGGAGTTATGGTGTTTACTTTGCTGAACGAGAAGTCGGCGTTGTCGGCGCAGTTTACGCGGAAATAGCGGATCGTCGAGCCCGAAGTCATCGTGTAAAAATTCGGTACCCACGTCTGCGCGGTCATAAGCGCCATTGCGGATTCCAAGATCGATGAATAGTTCGAAGTCGTCGCGCCGGGATAGGAGAAGTATTTGTTCGTCGTGATCATATTGAAGACCATATAATCGAGGAACATCGCGAGTTCTTTTATAGATCCGATCTCGATCAAGGTCGAGGAATTGTTGCCGCGCGAAGAGAATTCCGTGGTGTAATCCAAGAGTTCGTCTCGCTGGCAGGCTTTGCAGGTATAGGCTTCGTAGACGTGGCTTCCGAGCGCGCCGCCCGCCGAAGAGGAGAACGCGTCGCTGCAACGGGAACAAGCGTAATTATCCTGCGCATATTCGATGCAGGTCGCGGGAGTCGTGCTCGTCAAGACGTAATCGTGACCGAGCGCGGGAGTCGCCGCATAGGTCGAATAATCGCAGAGCGAGCAGGTCTGATAAGCGGCGTAGCCCGGAGACGTGCAAGTGGCGGGTTGCGCGCTATGCGAGACCAGCTGATGCGGGGAGGTCGGGCAGGAGGAGATGGCGAGATCTCCCGTCTGGTTACTTCCGTTGTTGCTGAAAATAATCTGCGTCGCTCTCTTGTCCACGTCGATGAAATACCACCCCGTGTGGGTCGAGTCCGCGGTCATCGCCGTTCCCGGCCAGCCGCCGAGATAAGGCGTGTTTCCGTCTCCCCAAGCATAGGCGTAAACCGAGCCCCATCCGTTTTCGTTATGATAATAGACCGTATTGGTCGTGGATTCCGCGGGGTAATCCGCCGTCCAAACTCCGTCCTTATAATAGGGCGAGGAGAAGGAGATCGTCAGATCGTCCGTTTGCTGGCTTTGGTTTGAACCGTTCGAGAAGATGATCTTTTCGGCTTTGGTGTTGACCGAGACGGAGAACCAATTTTCGTGCTCGCCGACCGCGGTCATCGCCGTTCCCGCCCAGTCGCCGAGATATTTGGTCTCGTTTCCCGAAGTCCCGCTCCAAGCATAGGCTTTGACCGAATTCCAACCGTTCGAGTTATAGTAGTAGATCGTCTCGAAAGTGTCGACGCCCGCGGGCGCGCTCATCGAAGCAACGCTGAGTATGCGAGAGCTTCCGATCGACGACGGGGTAAACGCCGCGGACTCTTGCAGGACGGTCGAGACGTTCGTCTCGTCGCAGCGCAGGAGCTTGAAGGACGAGACCGTCTTCGAGAGATTGCGGACGCTATCCCAGTTTATGGTATACGTGCGACCGTCCGTCTCCGTCTTGACGAAAGCACCCGCATCCGTCGTTACGGACGAAGAATCGGTATAGTCGATCGCAAGCCTAAGGACCGAGCCGCTTTCCGTATAGCCGCCCCAAAGGATCTTGAAGGTCAGCGCGTAATACGGAGTGCGTTCGTTCGCGGAGATCTCCGTAAGATCGCTTTCCGACAAGGTCAGTTTATGCGTAAAGCCCAAGGGCAGGCTCGACGTCTTGTTGAACATATACGTTCCCGCGGCGTTCATTCGGACGATGACGACCGAGGAGACCGCTTTTTGAGCGTCCGTCGAGTAGGTGTAGGTGTTCGCCTTGGTGCGGGTCATTGCCGCGCCGGGGTAGGGGGCGTTCGTCGAATTATCCGAATAGGTGACGAAGATATTCGCGCGGCAGTTATCCGCTTCGAACCAAGTCACCGCCGAGGTGTCGAGCGTCAAAGCTCCCGTCCAAGCGTCCATCGAGGGGATCGAGATGGTGCGCGTCGTGCCGATGCTGTCGCGGTCGGTAGACTCGTTCCAGACGATATCGTTATTCGCAGGGTCGCAGCGCAGAAGTTTGAACTTGGAAACGGTCTTGTTCGGGTCAAGGGTCGCGTTCCAATCGATCGTGTAGGTCTCGCTGTCCGTTTCGGTCTTTACGAGCGCGGAAGCGGGTGTCGTAACTTCCGTTCCGTCGGTATACAGAATGTTGACGCGCGGGACGGCGCCGTTATCGGCAAAATTCGCCCAAGTGATCTTGAAGGTCAAAGCATAGTAGGGCGTGCGTTTCGTCGAAGCGATGTCGGAGAGCGCGCTTGAAGCAAGGGCGATCGTGTGATTCGCGGGGATATTCGCCGCCGCGATCGCCGCCGTCTGGTTATACATATAGGTGCCCGCGTTATTCATACGGACGATCTGCACGGAAGAGATCGTCTTCGTCAGATCCGTTTGGACGGTATAGACGTTCGCCGCGGCGCGGGTCATCGCCGCGCCGGGGTAGGGAGCGTTCGTCGATTCGTCCGAATAAGTAATAACGATATGCGCGCGGCAATCATTGTCTTCGAACCAAGTCACCGCGGACGTGTTGACGGTCAGCAATCCTTCCCAAGGATAATCTTCCGTCCAAGCGCCGTTTTTATAGTAAGGAGTCGAGAAATCAAGGGTCAGATCGTTCGTCTTGTTATTCTGATTCGAACCGTTCGAGAAGATGACGTTTACGGCTTTGGTGTTGACCGAGACGGAGAACCATTTCTCGTGTCCGCTGACTGCGGTCATCGCCGTTCCGGGGAAGGCTTCGAGGTAATTTACCGTGTTTGCGCCCGATCCGCTCCAAGCGTAGGCTTTGACGGAAGGCCAATTGTTTTCGTTATAGTAGTAGATCGTCTCGAAGGTGTCGGGAACGACGGTCGAGGTCATCGAAGAAACGGCGATGACGCGCGACGCGCCGATATCGCTCGGCGTAAAGGAGTCGGATTCGTGGAGGACCGTGTCGGGAGCGGACGAACTGCAACGGAGAAGTTTGAAGGAAGAGATCGTCTTATTCGCGTCGATCGCATTATTCCAGTGGATCGTGTAGACGTTCGCGTCGGCTTCGGTCTTTACGAGGGATCCCGCGGCGGTCGTTACGGACGAGCTGTCTCCGTAAAGGATCTGCACGCGGAGGACCGAGCCGCTTTGGACGTACTCGCTCCAAGTGACGTTGAAGGTCAAGGCGCAAGACGGAGTGCGTTCGTTCGTGGGGATCTCCGTAAGGTCGGTTTCCGCGAGGACGTATTTATGAGAGAATCGATAAGGCAGGTTCGAGGTCTTATTATAGAGATAGGTTCCCGCGTTGTTCGTGCGGATGAACGCGATCGAGGAGACCGCCTTCGCGGGATCCGTCGAGTAGGAGTATGTATTTGCGGAAGATCTCGTCATCGCTTCGCCTGGGTAAGCGGCGTTCGTCGTGTTGTCCGAATAGGTGACGAAGATATGTGCGCGGCAGTTATCCGTCTCGAACCAAGACACGGAGGAAGTATTCAGCGTTAGGGCGCCCGTCCAAGCGCTCATCGAAGAGACGGTAGTTATGCGCGACTCGGGAAGATTGCGTTCGGACGATTCGTTCCAAACGATATCGTTGTTCGTCGGGTCGCAGCGCAGGAGCTTTACTTTGGAGACCGTCTTGTTCGGATCGACGATCGCGTCAAAGTTCATCGTGTAGGTCTCGCTGCTCGTTTCGGTCTTGGAGAGAGCGGAAGCGGGCGTCGTGAGCTCCGTTCCGTCGGTGTATTGAATATTGACGCGTGGGACGGCGCCGTCTGCGGAGAACGTCTGATCCCAAGTTACCTTGAAGGTCAAAGCATAGTAGGGCGTGCGGTTCGACGTCGAAATGTTGGAGAGCGCGTTCGAAGCGAGCGTGATCGTGTGATCCGCGGGGATGTTCGCCGCCGCGATCGCCGTCTGGTTGTACATATAGGTGCCCGCGTTGTTCATTCGGACGATCTGCACGGAAGAGATCGTCTTGGTTTCGTCCGTGAGATAGGTGTAAACGCCCGCGGAGACTCTCGTCATCGCCGCGCCGGGGTAGGGAGCGTTCGTCGATTCGTCCGAATAGGTGACGGTGATAAAGGCGCGGCAGTCGTCGTCTTCAAACCAGGTGATTTGGGAAGTATTTACCGTGAGCGTTCCGTCCCACGGGAAGTCCGCCGTCCAAACGCCGTACTTATAGTAAGGCGTGGCGAAATCGAGGGTCAGATCGCTCGTCTTGTCGGTTTGATCCGAGCCGTTCGAGAAGATAATGCTTTCGGCTTTGGTGTTGACCGAAGCGGAGAACCAACCGCTATGCCCGCTGACGGCGGTCATCGCCGTTCCGGGGAAGGCTTCGAGGTAATCTACCGTGCTTGCGTCCGATCCGCTCCAAGCGTAGGCTTTGACGGTCGACCAACCGTTCGAGTTATAATAGTAAATCGTCTCGAACGTGTCGGGGATGACGGGTTCCGCCATCGAATCGACGGTAATGCGGCGCGAGGACGTGATATTCGCCGTCGTAAAGGATGAAGATTCTTGCAAGACGGTATCGGGATCCGTCGCGTCGCAGCGCAGAAGTTTGAAGGACGAGATCGTCTTGTTCGCGTCGATCGCGTTATTCCAATGGATCGTGTAAGTATTCGAGTCGGCTTCGGTCTTTACGAGCGCGTTTGCGGCGGTCGTCACGGAAGTTTCGTCCGAATAGAAGATTCTGACTCGGAGGACGGAACCGCTCTCGGAGTACTCGCTCCAAGTGACGTTAAAGGTCAAGGCGTAATAGGGCGTGCGGTTGCTTGCCGCCATATCGTTGAATTTGCTTGATGTCAGGCTCAACGTGTGCGTTTCGGGGATCGAGGTGATGTTGCCCGTCTTGTGGTACATATAGGTGCCCGCATTGTTCATTTGAACGACGACGACTTTGGAAATCGTCTTCGCGGTGTCGGTTTGGACGGTGTAAACGCCCGCCGCCGTCCTTGTCATCGCGACCCCGGGGTAGAGGGCGTTCGTCGAATCGTCCGAATAGGTGACGGTGATAAAGGCGCGGCAGTCGTCGTCTTCGAACCAAGTGATCTTGGTAAGGTCGACGGTAAAGACGCCGTCCCACGGGAGATCCGCCGTCCAAACGCCGTTCTTATGGTAAGGCGTCGTGAAATCGAGGGTCAGGTCGCTCGTCTTGTCGGTTTGATCCGAGCCGTTCGAGAAGATAACGTTTTCGGCTTTGGTATTGACCGAAATGCTCCACCATCCGTCGTGTCCGCTGACGGCGGTCATCGTCGTTCCGGGGAAGGCTTCGAGGTAATCTACCGTGTTTGCGCCCGATCCGCTCCAAGCGTAGGCTTTGACGGACGACCAGCCGTTCGAGTTATAGTAGTAGATCGTCTCGAAAGTGTCGGGCGCGATGGGCGCGGACATCGAAGAGACGGTGAGAATGCGAGACGCGCCGATATTGCTCGTCGTAAAGGATTGGGATTCGTGGAGCACCGTGTCGGGATCTGTCGAATCGCAGCGCAGGAGCTTAAAGGACGAGATCGTCTTGTTCGCGTCGATCGCGTTATTCCAATGGATCGTGTAGGTGTTGCTGCTCGTTTCGGTCTTTGCGAAAGCACCCGCCGCCGTCGTTACGGAAGTTTCGTCGGAGTAAAGGATCTTCGCGCGGAGGACCGAGCCGCTCTGGGCGTACTCGCTCCAAGTGACGTTGAATGTCAAAGCGTAAGACGGGGTGCGTTCGTTCGCCGCGATCTCCGCAAGATCGGTTTCCGCGAAAGTGAATTTATGCGAGAAACGGTAAGGCAGACTCTCGGTCTTGTTGTAAAGATAGGTACCTGCGTTGTTCGTGCGGATAAACACGATCGAGGAGACTGCTTTCGAGGAATCCGTCGAATAGGTGTAGTTGTTCGCGGAAGATCTCGTCATCGCGACTCCGGGGTAGGCGGCGTTCGTCGAATTATCCGAATAGGTGACGAAGATATTCGCGCGGCAGTTATCCGTCTCGAACCAAGACACGGAGGAAGTATTCAGCGTTAGGGCGCCCGTCCAAGCGCTCATCGAAGAGACGGTAGTTATGCGCGACTCGGGAAGATTGCGCTCGGACGATTCGTTCCAAACGATATCGTTGTTCGTCGGATCACAGCGCAAGAGTTTGATCTTGGAGACCGTCTTGTTCGGATCGACGATCGCGTCAAAGTTCATCGTGTAGGTCTCGCTGTCCGCCTCGGTCTTAACGAGAGCGGAAGCCGCCGTCGTGAGTTCCGTTCCGTCCGCATAGAGAACGGTCGCGCGCGGAACTGCGCCGTCCGCCGCGAAGTCCGCCCAGGTTACCTTGAAGGTCAAAGCGTAGTAGGGCGTGCGATTGGAAACGGAGATCGTGCTGAACGCGCTTTCCGCGAGGGAGAGTTTGTGGCTGAACACGGCGGGCAAATTGCCGGTCTTGTTATACATATAGGTGCCCGCGCCGTTCATTCGGATGATGACGATCGAGGAGACCGCCTTCGCGGGATTCATCGAATAGGTGTAAGTATTCGCCTTGGTGCGCGTCATCGCCTCGCCGGGGTAGGCGGCGTTCGTCGTGCTGTCCGAATAGGTGACGAAGATGTTCGCGCGGCAGTTATCCGTCTCGAACCAAGAGACCGCGGAAGTGTCGAGCGTCAAGGCTCCCGACCAATCGTTCATCGTAGAGATCGTGGTATAGCGCGAGTTGGCGAGAGAGGTGCGATCCGGAGATTCGTTCCAGATGATATCGGGATTCGCGGGGTCGCAGCGGAGCAGGCGGAAGGACTTCATCGTCTTATTCGGATCGATGATGGCGTTCCAATTCATCGTGTAGGTGTTCGAATCGGTTTCCGTCTTGACGAGCTCCGAAGTCGAGGTCGTGTACTCCGAATTGTCGGTGTAAAGGATATTGACGCGAGGGACCGCGTTTCCTTCGCTGAAATTCGCCCAAGTAATTTTAAACGTGTACGCGTAGTAGGGCGTGCGGCTGTTTACTCCGATGTTCGTGAGGTTGCCCGCCGCGAGCGCGATCGTGTGATCCGCGGGGATGTTCGCCGCGGCGATCGTCGCTTTGTTATACATATAGGTGCCCGCGTTATTCATTCGGACGATCTGCACGGAAGAAATCGTCTTATCGGGATCCGTCTGCGTGGTGTATGTGTTCGCGGCGGAGCGCGTCATCGCGACTCCGGGGTAGGGCGCGTTCGTCGATTCGTCCGAATAGGTGACGGTGATAAAGGCGCGGCAATCGCTATCTTCGAACCAAGTAACGGCGGAAGTGTCGAGAGCGAGTGTTCCGTCCCACTTTTCAACGGCGGAGATCGAAACGGAAATCGGCGACGGCGCGGTCGAGAAGACGGCGTACGCTGCGCCGATCAGCGCGCAGCAAATTAAAAGCGCGGCAAGAAATAATACGGATTTGGTTAAAGTTCTGTTTCCCATGGGGCTCCTTTCTTCGGGGTTGATTCGACTCTCTTACGGTTGATTTTCGATCGGATCTTGTGTGACCGATACGCATGCGGCGAAGCAAGGAGAAGGAAAACCCTTCGGTCTGCGAAAAATCGCCGCCGTCCGCGGAAAAACGCGGAGCTTATATTATTTTACAACTTATACTGTATAAATTGCAATAGTAAGGCGAAAATGCATATATTTTATTCATTTTGTATAAAACGGCTGAATAATCGTTCCGCTTTGCGCGGCTCGTCGCAAAACGGGATGAGTGGCGAAAGGCTTTTCGGGAGCGGGGAAGAATAAAAAAACGCGGGACTTTTCATCCCGCGCTTTATGCGATCAATTCTTTTTCGAATCCTTGTCTTTTTCGTGCGTCTGCCGTTTTTGCTCGTACATCCGCTTATCGGCGACGCGCATCAGCTTCTTGAAGCTGTTTTCGTCCGATTCGGTCGCGTAAGCGTAGCCGACGGAAACGCTGATATGCTCGCGCTCGATCGCGAAATTGAAATGGTCCACGCGCGTCTTGATCTCTTCTTCGGAGCAATCGCGAAGGATCGCCGCGAATTCGTCGCCGCCGATGCGGTAGCAGTTGCCCGCGTTTCCTTTGCTGAAACACTCGCAAATGCAGGAGCCGGTGGTTTGGATGAGCTTATCGCCCGCGAGGTGACCTTGCGTGTCGTTTACGCGTTTCAAATAGTTTACGTCGAAAAGGATGACCGCCATCGGTCCGCCGCTTTCGTTTCTTTCGAGAAGGTTACATTCCAAGCTGTAACGGTTGGGCATCCCGGTCAACGCGTCGGTTTCGGCGGCGGAGCGCAGGATGGTTTCGAGTTTATTTCTGCGGAACAAAAGTTCGTTATACGCGCCCGCCATTAAGCGAAGCTCGCGGATCCCGCCTTGTTTTTTGAGGTTTTGGTCGGAAGCGATCAAGTTGCTGTATCTGCGGAGCGGCATAATGAGCCAATGGAAGAAGAAGATGAACGTAACGACCGAGATCGCGATGATCGCGATGATGACCGACCAAAGGGCGACGCGCAGTTTTTGGATGCGCTCTTCGCTCTCGACGGCGGATTTTGTGAATTCGTCCTGAATGGTCTTATTGCAATTCGTTGCGTTTTGGTTCAATAAAACCTTGGCGGAGCTGTAATTCGTATCGAGAATCAGCTGTTTCGCCGTCTCGATGCGTTGCGCGGGCGTCATCGCCTCTTCCTCTTCGGTCAGGGGGACGGAGGGGATCGCGGTCAGCGCGGGGATCGGGGGGAGCGCGTAGACGGAGCGCATCAAAGATAAAGCGTGGATTTGAAGGTCGATCAGCTCCTGCGCTTTTGCCGCCGCGTCGTTTAGAAAAGTCTGAACGGCGGAACTGACGTTATGCTGTTTGAATTGTTCGACGAAATAGGGGCCTCTGTGTTCCTCAATGGTAAGTTCGCCGCTGTATGCGATCAAATATCCGAAATTCAAGGTTCCGTCTTCGCTAACCGGCATCGAGATAAAAGCGGTCATCGTTTCGGAGAGTTTGCTCGCGCCCGCCTGCAATTCCGTGACTTGGTTTTGGTACGCGATCGATTGATTCATCGAATCGGTCAGTCGGTTCGTGGCGTGGTTAACGTCGTAAACGAGGGCGACGATCGTGCCGTACAAAATCGTGAGGATGACGATAAGAGGAACGACGAACGAGTTCGCTGCGAAACCATCGGGTTTGGTTGTTCTCTTGTCTTTCATAATACTTCCTTTGAAACAAATTTGCAGCTATAAATATATTTTATACCACACTCGGGCGCATATGTCAAGTTTTTCGTTTTTTTTCGACGCGGATCGGCGCCGGTTCGTGTAACGGAATCGTTACGTTTTGATTGAGAAATTCGATTTTCTCTTATTTTTCCGAAAATCCTTCCTTGGTGTGGATCCGCTTCGCGCTCGGAAGAGAATCGTTACTCGGCGAGCGGGAATATCTCCGAAAATTTTTTTTTCGGATCGTCGTTTTTTTATAAAAACGGGATAGTGCGCGGGCGTGCGGGTGAAAATATATTCAAAGAAATGAACTGCTCGGTTGACGGGTCGAGCGCAAATGTTGTAATATAAATGCGTACGTCAGAAAAATATAAAAAAAGAAAAGTGGAGTTGCTTGTGAGAATAGCTGTGGTTGGAATGGGATACGTCGGGATGTCGAATGCGGTTTTGCTCTCGCAGAAAAACGACGTGATTTGCGTCGACGTCTCGAAGGAAAGGATCGATATGATCAACGGCAAAAAGTCGCCGATCGTCGATCGCGAGATCTCGGATTATTTGGAGAATGAGAAGCTGTCCTTGAAGGGGACGATGGATAAAAACGAAGCGTATAAAGACGCGGAGTTTATCATTATCTCGACGCCGACGGATTATGACACGGAAAAAAAATATTTTAACACCTCTTCGGTCGAGTCCGTTATTCAGGACATTTTGAACGTGAATCAAAAAGCGACCATCGTCGTCAAGTCGACGATCCCCGTCGGACACACGGAGTATTTGAGAGAAAAATTCAATACGTCGAACATTTTGTTTTCCCCCGAGTTTTTGAGGGAAGGAAAAGCTTTGTACGATAACTTATATCCTTCGAGGATCATCGTCGGTTGCGATATGAAAGATCCGGCGGCAAGGGAGAAAGCGAAGACGTTTGCGAATTTGCTTTTGAGCTGCACGATCAAAAAAGACGCGCCCGTTTTGATCACGAACACGACGGAAGCGGAAGCGGTCAAGCTTTTCGCAAACACCTATTTGGCGCTTCGGGTCGCCTTTTTCAACGAACTCGACACGTTCGCGGAAGAGAAAGGACTCAGCGCGAAGGACATCGTTTCCGGCGTTTGCTTGGATCCGAGGATCGGCATGCAGTACAACAATCCTTCTTTCGGTTACGGCGGGTATTGCCTCCCGAAGGACACGAAACAGCTTCTCGCAAACTATGACGGGATCCCGCAGAGTTTGATCCAAGCGGTCGTGCAAGCCAATCGGACGAGGAAAGATTATATCGCCGACAGGGTGATCTCTCTCGCAATCGCGACGGGAAAAAAAGACCCGATCATCGGCATTTACCGCCTGACAATGAAAATGGATTCCGACAATTACAGAAAAAGTTCGATTCAAGGCATCATCCGCAGGATCAAGGAGCACGGGTTCACCGTCGTGATCTACGAGCCGACGTATAAGGGCGATGAGTTTTTCGGAGATAAGATCGTCTCCGATTTGGAAGAGTTTAAGAAGTCTGCGGATATTATCGTCGCGAACCGATTCGGAGACGAGCTTGCGGACGTCGAACAAAAAGTCTTTACGAGAGATCTTTTTTTGAAGAACTGATTCAAAGGAAGTGGTTTTATGAAGATCGATTTTGAAAATGAACCTTTGGTTTCGGTTCTCGTATTCGGGAAAAAATCACAGAAACTGAACGACAACGAGAGGTCTGTTTTAAATAACCAGACGTATAAAAACCTGCAAACCGTTATCGTTCCCGACGAAGGCAAAACGATAGAAGGAATTATTGAAGCGCTTTCCCTTGTGAAAGGTGAATACGTTTGTTTTTGGGATATCAATAATTTGCTTTCCAAAGATTTCATTCGCGCGTTGGTCGTCGCTGCGAACGATTCCGGCGCGGACTTCGTTCTTTCCGACGTCAGTAGAGTAGAAGACGAAAAATATATGGAGTATAACCTCGATCCGTTGCGCCGAGCGGATCTCTCTAAAAAAGGGAATGAAATCATCAATTTTTTTGTGGAGTACTGGTTTCGCTTTTGGGGCGTGTACGACGTTTGGAATAAACTGATTCGGTCCTCGCTTATCGCTCCGATTTCGGATTGTCTGAATACGTATTCGACTTATAAGAATAACGACGAGGGTTTTCAGACGATTTCCAGATACGTTTTGTCCTTTTCCATTTGGAATTCGGCAACCTATCTTATAAACGAGCATAACGTCTACGCCTATTGCCGTAGGGCGCCTCGGATGACTTCCGCGCCGCTTAAAACGATCAGGCAATTCAAAAAGTTGTATGAGATTCTTTTCTGCGCGCTGAGAATGAACGACGTGGATGATCGGGGGTTAAGGATATACTTGGGGCGTTTCGTCGCTTCGGAATTTTCTCTTGATTTGAGGAATAATGCGATCTATAACGAGTTGAAGTATTTTTCTGCGGAGCCGACCTGTCTTCAAAAATCCGATCAATATTTTTACAGCGCGGAAACCAAGATTCCGAATATTTTTCACGTTGAGGAACGTTTGAAATTGGCGATCGCCGACCCGAAGACCAAAGTCGTCAGTTTCGATATGTTCGACACGTTGGTTTATCGTCCGCTGTTTTATACGATCGACGTTTTCAGTTTGTTGAATAAAGATTTTAACGATAGGATCAAATCCACTTCCGTCGTTGACTTCGCCTATTTGAGACAGACTGCGGAGAAAGTCGCGCGAGAGAATGCGAGAAAGAAAAAAATCGAAGAAATAACGATCTACGATATTTATAGGACGCTCCACAGACTTTACGGGATCGAAGAAGAGGTTTGTACTTATATGCTGAATCGCGAGTTGGAAACGGAACTTTCCGTTTGCAAGGCGAAGCCGAGCATGAAGAAAATCTTCGATTTGGCGAATTATTATAAGAAAACGATCCTTATTTCCACGGATATGTATCTTCCCGCAGAAACGATCCATAAGATCCTTGCGGCGAACGGGTACGAGAATTACAGACTGTATCTTTCCTCCGAGCTGAAAAAGACCAAAGGCAGCGGCGCGATGTTCAAGAAAATCATTGAAGATTTCAAAGCGGAAAATTGCTTGCCTTCGGAGATTATCCATATCGGGGATAATTATTCTTCCGACTTTAAAAACGCGCAGGAAAAAGGACTGGTCGCATTTCATATCAATAGTTCCGTGAACGTCTTTAAGGGGGGAAATCTTACTTGTTACGGCGGCGAGAGCTATAAGAATTTGTACACAAAGAATACGTTCTTTGCGAAAAATCAATGGCAGATCGACCATTACTTGGGTTTGAGAATGTTCTGCGGGTTGGTCGCCAATAAATGCTTCGATTATCCCGCAATCTCTATGAACGGCGATTCCGATTTTGATGCGAATCCTAATTACGTCGGATACTATTGTCTCGGCGGTCTGCTCTTGGGCTTAACGAGATGGCTTTTGGATGAGACGAAGAACAAGGGCGTTTCGACGATCCATTTCGTCGCCCGAGACGGATGGCTTCTCAAACGCTTCTACGATATATATACCGCAAATATGCCCGACGCGCCGAAATCGAATTATCTTTATATTTCGAGAAAGTCGCTTTTTACGTTGGACATAAACGGAGTAGACGACTTGTTAGCGGTGTTGAATAATAAGTTGTCCGCAAACGCAAGTTCGCCGAGAAAGATTCTCGACCTTTTGAAACCGATCATTAAGAAAGATCAGTTCAAGCGCTTGCAACTCGAAGTAATGCGCGATTACGATTACGAAGCGCCTTTCGAGAAGAATATCAATTACACGTATTTCATCACGGCTTTTATTCGCAAGAACAAAAACTGCTTTGATTTCGTAACGGATAAGGAACGCGCGCGTGCATATTTCGGTGAGATCATTAAAGAGGGAGACGTCCTCTTTGACGCAGGTTACACCGGGCGAAGCGAATCGACGATTTCTTCTCTTCTCGGGTTTCCCGTCAATGCGTTTTATCTTCATTCGAACGGAGACGTCTTGGATCAGAGAGAACAGCGCTTCGGTTTCGAGACGAAATGTTTCTATCCTTGGCGCCCGAATAATACGGGAATTATTCGCGAACACGTCTTGATGGAATATGCTCCTTCGGTAATAGGCTACGATTTTGACGCCGAAGGAAATAAAGTCGTTTTCGGTGAATTCCAAGAGGACGTTTGCGTGAAATGGTTTACCGAGAGATTGCAGTCCGCCGCGTTGGATTTTTGCCGGGACTTTTTGGATGCTTTCGGAAACTATTTGGATCGTTTTTACGTCAGCAATTATACGCTGTCGATGCCGATGGAATACTTCCTCCATATGGCGAAGCCGTTTGATCGGAAAATCTTCGAAGCGCTGTCTTTCGAGGATGATATCGGCGTGGGCGGGACGACCAATGCGACGGATTTTTGGCAAAGCAAAATATCCGAGTTGAACGCCAATCTTATGTCTGCAAAGAAGGGCGCGGCTCCCTCGTCTTCGGATAAACAGAAGGGGACGTTTGAACTCGTCGACAATAACGTTTTGAAACGGATTACGGACGGGTTGAAACTTCCGCCGCAACCGCTTGTTAAAGTAAAGGAAAAGAGAAAGAATAAGATTTTGCTTTATTCGAATGAGCTGAGCTGGTCGGGCGCGCCGAGAAGCCTTCTCAGGATTTGCAAAGTTCTTCTTCGTTACGGTTATGACGTGGAAGTATGGTCTTTATATGACGGCGACCTTAGGAAAGAATACGAGAAATTAAAAGTTCCCGTTAAGATTTGCGATTACAATAACGCGGATTATGCCTATGCTTTTGATACTTTCGATTTGTGTATCGTAAACGCTGCCGTTTCCTATAAGTTCTATTACATCATTCAACAGTATCTTCCCACGGTTTGGTATATTCGCGAAGCGACGAATTTGCAGGATCTTTGTATCGGAAATAAGGGAATGGCGGAAGTTTTGCAAAGTTCGTTGGATATGGTGTGTGTCAGCGAATACGCAAAGTCCTACATTGTGAAATCCTACAACGAGAACGTGCAAGTCGTGCCGAACTGCGTCGAAGATAAAGCGAATCTCGATTACGTCAAGCCTAAAACGAAAGAAGTCGTTTTCCTGACGTTGGGCACGATCGAACCGCGCAAAGGGTACGACATCATTATTGAAGCGATGGAGACCCTCCCCGAAGAGTATAAAGGATCGGTCAAGTTTGTGTTCGCAGGGCGCGTCTTGGATTTTTGCAAGGACTGGGCTCTGAACGTTATCGAAAGATCAAAGGAATTGCCGAATGTCGAATATTTGGGTGAGGTCACGGAGGAAGAAAAACTCCACGAACTCTATCGAAATAGCGACGTGGTCGTCGTCGCTTCGAGAGATGAATCCTGTTCGTTGGTGGCTCTTGAAGGCACGATGCACGGTAAACCCTTGATCGTTACGGAGAATACCGGCGCGAAGTATATGGTGACCGACGAAAACGGTTATATTATTAAGACGGCGGATGCGCAGGCGCTTCAAGAGAGTATGCTCTCTTTCGTAAGCAAATCCGAGAGCGAATTGACTTCGATGGGAAAAGCGTCTCGCGAGAGATACGAGCAACTCGCCAATATGGAAGTCTACGACAAGAATATTCTCGCAATGGTCGAGAATAAGATCAAAGTCGAACATAAGACTCTTGAAAAGCCGCAAACCGATAAACCGATCATTCCGATCATTCTTGCGACGAATTCCGGATATGCGCCGTATGCGGGCGTTACGATTCAATCCGTTTTGGAAAACGGTAGCAAAGATTACTTCTATGATTTTTATATCTTTTATACGGAACTCGGCGAAGAAACACTCAGAAAACTGAACGTCGTTAACGATAATTATCGCATTACGACTTTTAACATTTCTTCGTATCTGAATAACGATATGCATTTGAAGACTTGCGCGCATTACACGACGGAGACCTACTATCGTTTCTTCTGCCCGAAGATCCTTCCGTTCTATGATAAGGTTATCTACTTGGATTGTGATTTGATCGTTTTGGATGATATCAGCAAAATGTTCGAAATCGATCTCGGCGGGAAGGCGATCGGCGCTGTTCATAATTATATGAATCAATTCGTCGTTGGGTACGTCAAGAAAATGAATTTGGATCCGGAAGCCTACTTCAATGCGGGCGTCTTGGTTATTGATACCAAGAAATTTGCCGAGAATAAGGTCAGAGAGCGCGCGTTCCGCACTTTGGCGCAACACCCCGAGTTTATTATGCTGGATCAGGACGCGTTGAATATCGTTTGTAAAGACGACGTCGTCTTTATTCCGAACCGTTGGAACGTCCAATGGCATCATTTCGAGGCGAAATGTGACGTCGTAATCGATAAACAGCGTTGCTTGGATGCTTATGCGGCGCCTGCCATTTTGCATTTTACAGGGAAAAACAAGCCTTGGAATGATGCGAAAATCCCCAAAGCCTTCCTGTTCTGGGAGATCGCGCAAAAGACGGACTTCTTGTTTGAGATTCTGAAAAAGATGCAGACCAACGTCTATGTTTTAAATGGCGGCGATAAAGGAAGAGTGTCGCAAGGGTCGAGCGCGGGAAATAAGACGAAAAAAGGTTTTCGTTATTACGTTCGCAGATTCAATAAACTTGCGAAAACGTACGGTCTTTTCTTCGCGATCAAGAAGACGATTTTATTCTTAAAAAAGAGGAGAAACCGGGAATGAATCAGTTCTTCTGCGATAAGATGAATAACATTCAGATCACCGATTGGGTCAAAAAGGAACTTGGCGCAAATCGTTTTAAGATGTTTGATCATAATGTGAGTTATTTGAATGATTCGGGATTGACCGTTGATGTTGAACACATTTCGAACTTTCCGCAAGGTCGCTTTAAACTCAATTTCAAGGGGAAATCTTTTGATGTTTTTTTTAATTTTAAACCTCAAAAACCACTTTACGTTTTTTTGAACGGTTGGTTGATGGATACTTATCCCGAGTTTAAGCGTTGGTATTGGTATACGTTTATCGAAGGCAGCGTATTGAATATCGCCGATCCGATGCTTAGGGATTACAATGATCTTCGTTTGGGATGGTACTATGGTTCAAAGTCTTTTGATTACAGGCGTTGTATCGCCGAGATGGTGACGCTGATTGCAACGCAACTGAAAATAAAAAAGAAAGATATCATTTTATACGGTTCGTCGGGCGGCGGTGCCGCTTGTTTTGAGATCGCTTCTTTGATCCCGGGGTCGACCTGCGTCGCAATCAATGCACAGTTGTATTTGGAATCGTTTTCTTATTATGATCGGTTTAAGTCCATTACGCAACTGGATCCTCTTCACGATCCTTTGAAAAGGAATAATATTGAGCATTGGATAAAGCTCAATAATAAAACCCGTTACATTTTGGTGGAAAACGTTTTATCGGAGAATGACCGAGACAACATAATGCGGCTGAGCCAATCGTTAAACTTCCCAATTCGATATGGCATATCAAAAGAGAAGAATATCATCGTGTGGTGTTATTCAGCGGAAGCGGATGACCCGCATAATGCGCAGGAAGACTGCTATGTGCATTTTCAAATAATGCAATTGCTCAATCTGTTCGACAAGCCCGGCGATTTTGACTCGTATAAATCGCTGTATATGCTTTTCTCGGAAATGTGGTATAACAAATGGAAAGACTTGCTGCTTTCCAACGAACAAAATGAATCGATTATTGATTTGAATTCAAATCAAACCGAACCCGTTTACGAAAAAAAGCAATTTATTTTGGTAGCGACGGATTCGAGTTATAATGCGTTCGTTTTTCCGAATTCGTTAGAGGAATCCACGCGTTATTTGATTCGTATTCAGGGTGCGAAATTGAGCGGAGCGGAAAACTATGTCATTGCAATTAAAGACCGAAGAAAGAATGACCTTATTTGGTCGTGCGAGTTGAAAGACGGGGATTCCGTTACCGAGTTTATCACCGGATCGCGGGTGAAGTGTCTTGAATTAAAGATATACGCAGGGGTTCCTTGGAAGACGAATAACGTTGGACTTTCGATCGAAAATTTGTCGATCGAAAAGTTCGTTTAATCAATTATCTCAAATTCTCTTTGTAGACAAAATAAAAAAGTCCTCGGTTTTATAAATCAATCGGAGTAAGTGTGATTTGAAAACGAGGACTTGTTTTTTAAAGCATTTCTTTTAATTGTTGGGCAAGATTTCTATAATAATCATCCGTATAGTGAACGGGGAATAATCCCAATTTGTGATTGGCATTTCCGATGGGCTCGTCTTTCGATAAAAGCACTTTTGCTTTCGGTAATGCTTTTATAAAAAGATTTGTAACCTTGTGAGTAAGTTCGCGATCCTTTGTATATTCGTCCAAATGATCGAACGTCTTGAATACATTGTTTTCGTCAACGTATTGCTGTGCATATAAAAAATCATTGATAATGATATTTTCTTCGTCGTATTTTCCCCGAATAATTGCGATGAAGCGTTGGACTAAATTTTCCCATTCTTCATCGGATATGGTTTGCGGAGATTTTATGGTATAATCAATGATTTTTTGACTCTTAAGAGCGTTAAGGGTCGGTTTCGTTGTTAAACTGTTACAAATGCAATACTTTTCTAAACCATTAATGCACAAAATGTTTGATCTGCAATCGTAAGTATCGATCATTAAGTATTTGGCTTTGAAGTTTTCTTGAAAATATGGTACGGCTTGCTTGTAAAAATTCAATTTTGCCATTCTGCGAGTAAAATTGGACGTTGCCAGTATTTGATCGTCTTCGATAGGCCAAGGCTCTCCGAAGAGAGTTTGGATTGGATTCTGCAAAATATGATAACCGACCTTGAAATCGGTTGTAAAGTTGAAGATTTCTCTTGATACGCAGGCACCCCAAATATCTATAACCGGCTTATTCTCATTCATAACTTTATCCTCTCTCTTAGTGTAACACTAACAATTATATAATAGTATTTATAACCCAAACCGTCAAGGAGAAAATTGCTCTCGACGGATATGTGTGAGAGGAGCAAAGCGCCGAAAGAATCGTACGAGCCTCTTTTAGAAGGAATTACCGTTGTTGATTTTGTTATACTATAAAAATTGAAATTGCTATTGACCTCATAAGAATTTCGATGATAAACTATAAATAATATTGATTCCTGCTTTTTTAAGTAGAAAATCAAAATGCCGACTTGTCCTGTAAAACTATCAACGTGGAGCTTTCGATCGAAAAATTGACGATCGAGAAATATGTATAAAATGTCAGAAGTATCCGTTTCCGTAATCGTACCTTTCTATGATAATTCCGAGTTTTTGAAGCCGTGCTTGAAGAGCATTCAACGGCAGACTTTGAAAAATTTGGAAGTCATTTTGGTGAGCGACGGCGCTGATCCCAAACTTTTGGGGTCGGTTCGATCCTTTTTGTCGGATGATCGTTTCGTCTTGTTGGAAGAGTCTCACAAAGGAGTCTCTGCCGCGCGGAATTTAGGTATCGAGCGCGCGCACGGGAAATATATTGCTTTTATGGATTCGGACGATTTTTATCCGAATAAACGGACGTTGCAGCGGCTTTTCGAGACTGCCGAAAGAGAGAATGCTCGGATTTGCGGTGGTTCGCTTGCCGAATGCAGGGACGGTTTGTTGGTGCAATCGTTCGGAGAAGATTCGTTCGGGTTCCTTTTCCGCGAAGAAGGTTGGCGCGATTATTCCGATTATCAATTCGATTTGGGGTTCTATCGCTTTATCTATGATCGAAACCTGTTGATCGATAACGCGATCGTTTTTCCGCCCTATATCCGCTATCAAGATCCTCTCTTTTTTATAAAAGCGATGCGCGAAGCTAAGTCGTTTTACGCCGTTCCCGACGTTACCTATTGCTATCGAGTCGGGCATCAATCGAGACTTTACGAATGGAGCGAAGATAAGTGGTCCGATTATTGCAAAGCGATTTTGCAAGAAATGAATCTTGCGAAAGAATTTGGTTATGACGGATTGCTTGAAGTCGCTTGGAAGAGATGCCTTTTCGCTGCGTCAATTTTGTCTATGACTCCGTTTTCGAGCCGATATTCGGAATCGTTGAATGCTGCGCTTGTTGAAAAAAAAGACGGCTTCACCGAGAAAGATTTGTTGGTGGAAGAGCGACGCGTGCTCGGTCGGGAATTGAAGAAAGCGCAGGATGAGATCGACTCGATTCGAAGTTCTCGGACGTACAGATTAGGGCGTCTTCTTACTTTTTTACCTCGTTTGTTAAAGGAAAAAAAACATCGGGAATAATTCGGATGCTTTTAGAAAAAGGCTTGTCATAATCTCGGGTCGGAAATGCAAATGACGGATTTTCAGAGGCGGGTTTTGGAATTTCTTTTGACCGTTCCGAAAGGGGAGGTCGTGACGTATGGGCAGATCGCCCGCGCGCTCGGGAAGCCGAAGGCGGCAAGGGCGGTCGGGAACGCGCTGCATCGGAATCCGGACGGCGAAAAGTACCCCTGTTATAAGGTCGTTCGCGCGGACGGATCGCTTTCTCCCGCCTATGCTTTCGGCGGGGTCGCCGCGCAGCGAGAACGCCTTCTTTCGGAAGGGATCGCCGTTCAAGGCGATCGGGTGGATCTTTCGAAAACCCCGCGCCGTCTCTCTTGAAAACGCCCCTCGTTTCTCCGCACGGTTCGTTTTTTCTTGCGGCGGGGCGCTTCGACGAAAAGGAAGAATTTACGGCGAAAGAACCGCTTTCCCCGTTCGCTCGAAGAAGGAATGCGGGTCGGAAAAATTTTCGGGAAATATCTTGAAAATCCGATTTTTTTGCCTTCCAAAAACTTGACAGGATTTTTTTATTTTATTAAAATAATATAGCTTATGCGTGGAAAAGGCAAAATTAGCCCCTTTGACCCGCCCTCGCGGAGTAAATATTATCGGAGGAAAATCCATGAAGACTTTTATGGCAAAGCCTGAAACGGTGGAAAGAAAGTGGTACGTCGTGGACGCGACCAATATGGTTCTCGGTCGTCTTGCGTCGAACGTCGCTGCGGTTCTCCGCGGCAAGAATAAGCCCATCTTTACCCCGAACGTCGACACAGGCGATTACGTTATCATCATCAACGCGGATAAAGTCCGCTTGACCGGCAAAAAGCTCGAACAAAAGTACTACCGTTATCACACCGGCTATATCGGCGGTTTGAAGGAGATCCAATACAAAGAATTGATGGCGAAGAAACCCGTCCTTGCGGTCGAACTCGCGATCAAAGGTATGCTCCCGAAAAACTCGATCGGCAGACAGATGTTCAGAAAGCTCAAAGTGTATAGCGGCGGCGAGCATCCCCATGCGGCGCAACAGCCTGCCGAACTCAAATTCTAAGTGAGGTGAAAGTATGGCAACGAAGAAAGCGTTAAAGAAAAAATTGCAATATTGGGGAACCGGCCGCAGAAAGAAGGCGATCGCTCGCGTTCGCTTGATCCCCCAAGGCAGCGGCAACATCGTCATCAATAAGCGCACGATCGACGAGTACTTCGGCGGTCTCGAAGTTATGAAGCTCGTCGTCCGTCAACCCCTTGAACTGACGTCCACGCTCGAAAAGTTCGACGTCGCGGTCAACGTCCTCGGCGGCGGCCCCAGCGGTCAAGCCGGTGCGATCCGCCACGGCATCGCTCGCGCGCTCGTCATCGCGGACCCCGAACTCAAATCCCAAATCAAGTCCGCGGGCTTCCTGACCCGTGACCCGAGAATGAAGGAGAGAAAGAAGTACGGTCTTAAAAAGGCTCGTAAGGCTCCGCAATTCAGCAAGCGTTAATCGTTTTACGCAATCAAAAATTCCCGAAGTCATCCTTCGGGAATTTTTTTATCCGAATTTTGTTTGCGGTCACTCCTCGCAGAGAATGTTTTGGATCTTGCCGCCGTCGAAGGTGAAGTCGTAGGTGATAGAGACGGTGCGGTCGGGGAGCCTTTTTTGGACGGCGATCGCGGTTTCGGACGAGGTAAAGAGGGGGTCGCGGATTTTGTCGAACGCGCCGAAATATCGCTTGATCTCTTCGGCGTTCGCGATCTCTGGGGAGAGGTAAGAGAGAATATCCTCTTCGTCGCCTGCAAGGGCGGCTTCGAGAAGCAGCCGACCCGCGTTCCTCTCGCCGAAAACGGGGGACGCGCCGCGCTCGAACGTGCGCTCCGTTAACGCGAAGGACGCGCCTTGCCAAAAGTAGCGCGAAATTCGGGTGCGATCCCGCGCGTCGAAAAGCCTCTCCTTGATCGTGACGTCGTTCCCTTTGGTCTCGATCTCGCCCGCGCCTTCGAGAAGGAGCTTCGCTCCCTCGCGGGTCAATGCGAACAGCGCGATATAATCACCGATCTCGGTTTTCGCCCGAAGGTCGAGGATCGCCGCGCTTTGCCCCGAGAGGATCTCGGCGCGCGCGTTCGTCAGATCGCGGCTTGGAAAAAACTCCGTTCGCGCGCTGCTTTCGATCGCGATCGATCCGTTCGCTCCCTCTCGGATCTCCACGCGGATGGGTTGCCCGTAGGTCGAAAGCTCGATGACTTTCGGAGATGCGATCCTTCGGACGGGCGGTCGGATCTCGACTCCTTTTTTCCAATAGATCGCCCGAAACGCCCCTTTTTCGAATCGGATTTCGCCGCCGATTTCCTCGATCGGGGCGCATCCCGCGCCGCTTCGCGCGATATAGGAAAGCAACTTTTTCTCGTTTTCGATCTTGAATCCCCGCCGAACGGGAAACCCGTCGATAAAAAACTGCCCGTCGAAAACCAGAACTTCCATACGATTACCGCCTTTCTTTTTTTTCTATAATGTATTCTTTTTTATTTCAAAATAGTCGCGCGCGGAGTATAATAAGACTATGTTGCGCTTCAAAAAGTTCGAAAAAGAAGACATAAAGAAGGTCAAGCCTTTTATGGGCGGGAGTTCGCCCATTTGCATGAAAGCGGTCGGCGTGGAATATATGTGGTCGGATTATCTCTCGACCGAGGTCGCCTATTACGAGGGCGGAGTCGTCCTGAAAGAGAGCCTTTTCGGAGCGGAACGCTTTTCCCTGCCGCGCGGCGAGCACCGAGAAGAGGGCGTCCGATTGATCGAAGAATACATCCGCGAAACGGGCGGGGATCTCTGCTTCCATTCGGTGGACGACGAAGAACTTTCCTACCTCTTTTCCCGCTATCCCGCGGTCGAGATCCAAAGCCACCGCGACTATGCGGACTATCTCTATAACGCCGCCGATCTCGCCGAGTACAAAGGCAAAAAGTATCACGGGCAAAAGAATCATTTCAATAAATTCACGCGCGAATATCCGGACTACGAATTTACCCCTTTCGGCGAAAAGGACTTGCCCGACGTGTTCGCCTTTTTGAAAAAGCACGAAGCACTCGCGCCGAGAAGCGAGGGGGAGAGGATCGAATATCGCTGCTGCGAGCGGTTGCTTTCCGCGTTTCGCGAGCTTGATCTTCTGACGGGGATGATCCGCGTCAAAGGGGAGATCGCCGCAATCAGCGTGGGAGAGATCCTCGGCGAGACTTTGATCATTCATATCGAAAAAGCGCTCCCCGATTACGAGGGCATCTATCCGACGATCTGCTCTTTGTTCGCGCGTCGGTACGCGTCGGGGCTGAAATACGTGAACCGAGAAGACGATTCGGGCGATCCGGGGCTTCGGACGAGCAAGACGCAATATCATCCGATCGCGCTTTTGGATAAAAGGCAGGCGTTCTGCCGCTTTTCCCGCGCGTTTTCTCTCCCCGCGATCTTTACGAATCGCCTCGCGATCGATTCGTTCGCTTCTTCCGATATGCCGTTTTACGCCGCGCTTGCGACGGACGACGAACGCAACCGCTATTGGGGTTACGATTACAAAGCGGATCTCGACGGCAACGAACCGACGCCCGCCTATTTCGAAAAGATCCTGCTCTCCGACGAAGGGCGGGGCGTTTGCTATTCTTTCAAGATCGCGCTTCTCTCGGGAGAGCCGATCGGGGAAGCCGTCGTCTATAACTTTCGTGCGGACGGTTCCGCCGAGCTCGGGCTTCGCATCGCCGCGGCGTACGCGGGAAAGGGCTACGGGCGCGAAGCGTTTAAGGCAGTCGCTGACGAGGCTTTGAAAATTCTTCCCGCTCTTCACGCGCGCTGTTTCAAAGAGAATAAGCAAAGCGAAAAAATGATCCTTGCCGCAGGGTTTCGCTCCGTTCGAAAGGATGAGAAAATGCGGTACTTCCGCTTGCTTCGCAAGCAGTGAATTGCGGCGGTTGCCGCGGGAAACGAAAACGAAAAAAGCGCGGGGATCCGCGCTTTTTTTATAAGTTTTTTTTCGAGACACGCGCGAGCGTTACGCGATGGTGATCCCTTTCAAGACGTAGCTGTAATCGCCCTCGACGATTTTCAAAATGACTTTTTTGACGTTCTTGACGTTCATATAATCGTTATTCATCGTGACGGATTCTTTCGCGATCTCCATCGAATAGGATTCCGCGTAGCGGTTGCCCGTGGAAATGCGGAAGACGTAGGCGGGAGTCGCCATATCTTCTTCGGAAGTCTTGCCTTTCGGTTCGAGCGCTTTGATGTTCGCGTTTGCCGTCGCCATCCTCGAAACGGTCAAAGAATCCAAAGTCGCGGTCAGCGCGTTCGGCGCGGAGAAGGTGAGGGAATAGGAAGATTCGTCCACTTTCGTCGCGCGGACGATCGCGTAAAGCATTTCGTTATCGAAGACGGTCGCGTTCTTGATCTTATGGCGGGAAGTCTTTTCTTCTTTCCCGTCGACGAAGAGTTTGGTGCGGGCGTACTTGGAAGAATAGCTGACCTGCATTTCTTTGACGACGCCGTCGATATTCGTCTTTTTATAGCTGTAAACGGGGGTGAATGCGTTCGTGTAAAGGACTTTCGAAGTGATCGAGTCGGAATTAAAGACGCCGTCCATACGAAGATCCATCGAGAGGAGGGTTCCCTTGAAAGAGGTGAAATTCTTTTCGCCGCCTTCCGCCGTCCTGTCGGGAACGGAGACCGCTTCGCCTGTGAGCGGCTCGAATTTCAAAGTCATTTCGCCGACGACGTCGGTTTTATGATAAACGTCGTAAGTAAAAAGCTCGTAGCCGCCCGGGACGTCGCAAACGTAGGCGGTCGAAAGCAGCTGCGCCTGCGAGACGCTCGAACACGCAGTTAGGGCGATCGGAGACGCCGCCACGAGAAGGATCAATACAATCAGTAACGCTTTTTTCATAGTATACCTCTATTAAACCATTTTATATCCCGAATTAAGGATTGTCAAAGGTTTTCTTATGCGTTAAAATATAGATATGGTTACACTTTATAAGGCGCATTCCGTTCGCGAAGGAACGGACGCCGTCCTCTCCACGCTCAAAGAGGGAAACGGTAAAAACATCATCGTCGTTCCCGACGCATTTACGCTCGCTTTCGAAGCGGGCGCTCTTTCACGGCTCGGGAAAGAAAGCAGCTTCGATCTCGAAGTTATGAGTTTCGCGCGCCTTGCGAGCGTCGCGCTCGGCAATAAAATGAAGAAATGTCTCTCGCCCGCAGGCTCCGTCATGCTCCTCGAAAAGGTGATCCGAAAGGGCGAAAAGAACCTCAGAGCGTATGCGCGCGCGGCGAGAAAGCCCGGATTCGCGGAAGAGATGTACGCGGCGCTGACGGCGATCCGAAACAGCGGCGTGACCGCGGAGCGGCTCGAAAAAGCGGCGGATACTCTCGACGGATACGTCCGCGATAAGACGCTCGATATCGCTTATCTTTATCGCTCTTACCTCGAAGAACTCAACCTCGATTATTCGGACAGCACGACCCGCCTCGAAGCTTTAATCTCCGAGATCGAAAAGGAAAAGCTTTTCGGAAACGAGAATTTTTACGTCCTCGATCACACCGATTTCAACGCGAAACAGCTCGGCGTTTTGCGCGCTTTGATGAAGAACGCGCGTTCTTTGACCGGTTCCGTCTCCGTCCCGATGGGCGGCGCCAACGGGCGCGTCTATCCTTCCGCGTATCGGAAGCTGCTCCTCGCCGCGAAGGAAGAGGGCGTCGGCGTTTCGGAAGTCAGCGTTCCCTGCTCTTTGCCCGCCGATAAACGCCTCGTCGCGGAGACGCTGTTCGCTTACGGCTCCGATCAAGGCGCGTCGGACGCGTTTGCTTTGATCGAAGCGAAAGACAAAGAAGAAGAGATCGCCTACCTCGCGACCGAGATCACCCGTCTCGTTCGTTCGGGGGAGATTCGCTACCGCGACGTCGCCGTCATTGCGCCCGACTTCGAGGGCTATCGCCCGCAGTTGGAGCGGGTATTTTCGGAATTCGGGATTCCGTTTTTCTCGGATGAAAGGCTTCCGTTGGACGGATCGGACGTTTTCCGCCATTGGATCGCCGCGTTTGAAGTATGCTCCAAAAACTCCGATCGAAACACGGCGTTTCGCTATCTTTTCCACGAATTGTTTTCGGGCGCGACCCGCGAAGAAAAATTCGCTTTTTACGATTACGCGCTGAAATACGGCGTTCTTTCTTTCCGCGCGCCTTTTTCCCTCGGAGAGGGCGATCCCCTGTTTGCTCCCGCGGAAAAAGTCCGTTCGCTTTTGAATAAAGAACTCGCGCCCCTTTTCGCGCTTCCTTCGAAAGCATCCGTTTCCGTTTTCGCGGAAGCCTTCCGTCGGTTTTTGGAAGCGAACGATTTCGATTCGAAACTCGCGCTTTACGCCGAGAAGGTCTATGACGCGGGATTTCGGAAGGAGAGCGAGATCTTGCGCCAAACGCCCGCGAAGACGATGGAACTTTTGTCTTCTCTTTGCGAGATCCGCGGAGAGGAAGAGCTTTCGATCGAAGAGTTCTTGCTGGCGTTCCGTTCGGGTGCGTCGCAGGTCAAGATCGCCGCGCTTCCCGTCTCGCTGGATTGCGTCTATTTCGCGTCGCCCGAGCAGGTGATGTTCGAGCCGATCGAAGTTCTTTTCGTCCTCGGCGCGGAAGACGGCGCGTTCCCTTTGGAGAAGACCAAAGAGGGAATCCTCGGCGAAAGGGAGTACGCCGCTTGGCGTAACCGAGATATCGTGATCGAGAACGTCGGCGCGGAAGAGCTCGGGCAAAGTCGATTCGGCGCGATGCAACTTTTGCTCCGCGGC
This sequence comes from Clostridia bacterium, assembly GCA_024685775.1. Classification (NCBI taxonomy): domain Bacteria; kingdom Bacillati; phylum Bacillota; class Clostridia; species Clostridia bacterium. The sequence continues at coordinate 82,383 of JAIKVL010000007.1, forward strand.
GAAAAAACCTATCTTTTACATTCTTCGGGCGAGTTCTCGTCTTGCGCCCGCTTTTTGAAAAACACGTTCGGGGCGAAGGTCGTAAGCGCGGGCGACGCGCTGTCCGCGTTTTCTCCGTCCGATCGGATCCCGACGCGCGCGGTCGCGGAGCGTTTCCTCGTTGAGTCGTCGAGAAAGTATTTCGAGAAGACGCTTCCGAAAAAGGAAGCCGATCTCGCTTTCTCCCTCGGAAAGGCGATGAATAAGCCCTTCCCGATCCCCGCGTTCGCCGCCGAGCAAAAGTCGCTTTCCTCGGGCGCGGAGATCAAAAAAGTCAGCGTCTCCGAACTGGAAACGTATTTTTCCTGCCCGTATATGCATTTCGTTCGCTACGAACTCGGCGCGAAAGATAAGCCGATCGCGAAATCGGATAAAGCCGTCCTCGGCGACGTGATGCATCGGGTCGCGAACGAATTTATGCTGTGGCTGGTCCGAAACGGAAAAGCGCGCCGCGATCTTTCGGATGAGGAAGCGCGGGAGAAAGGGGAGACGCTTGCGAAAGGCGTCTTATCCGAGCCGAGTTATCAGGCGATCGCCCGCGCGGAAGGCGAGCAGTTCCTCGACCGCGCGATCCGCTCCGCGGGGGATATGACCGTCACTTTGAAAAAACAATGCGCGGACTCCGAATTCGAGCCGACCTTTTTCGAGATCGTGTTCGACGAGAACGGACCGATCGCGGGTCTTCCGCTCGGCGACGCGCTTCTTCGCGGCAAGATCGACCGGATCGATCTTTTGGGAAAACACGCCGTCGCGATCGACTATAAGACGGGCGTTTCCGATTATCGGATCAAGCACGTATATTACGGAGAAAAGATCCAACTGCAAATGTATCTCGCCGTCTTGAAAAATGCGGGATACGATCCGACCGCGGCGCTGTACGCCGATATTCGGACGGGATTTAAGAAGCAGGACGCCCGCTTTTTGAAAGGGCAATTTTTGAATGAGAACTGGGTCGCTCTTTCGATCGATCAAAAGATCGCGAGCGGCGAAGGAACTTGGACGGGACTTTCCTTGAAAGGCGACGCGCTCGAAGGAAAGGCGGCGGACGCCGCGCTCCTCTCCGAAGCGCAGATGAAAAGCGTCCTGACGTACGTTAAAGAGTTGTCCGAAGGCGCAATCAAAGAGATGAAAGAAGGATTTATCGCTCCGTATCCGCTCGTCGAAAGCGAGAACGAGCGCGCGTATCCTTGTTCGTATTGCGATGCGAAGAACGTTTGTCTGCGCGCTTTTCGGCATAAGCGCGGAATGAAAGGCGACGTAAAACTCGATTCGATCGAGCAGATCGTCGGGGAGGAGGAAGTATGACGGACGAAAGAAGAAAGCGCGTGACGACCGAGCAAGGCAGGGCGATCGAAAGCGAAAAAAAGAACGTCGTCGTTTCCGCTTCCGCTGGCAGCGGCAAGACGACGACGATGGTCAGCCGCGTCGTCGAGCTCATCAAAGAAAAAAAGATCAAGACGCGCGAGATCGCGATGATGACCTTTACCGAAGCCTCCGCGAGAGAGATGCTTTCGAGGCTCGGAGATCGCTTGATCGAAGAGATCAAACTATCGAAAGGAGAGGAGCGCGAAGCCCTCGTCGCCGCGCTCGACGAGCTTCCCTTTTTGTCATGCGGAACGATCCACTCTTTTTGTCTCAAACTCATCAAATCGCATTTCGAGCTTCTCGGGATCTCGCCCGCCTCTTCGGTCACGGACGAAGATTCCGCGGATTATTTCAAAAAGCAGGCGTTCAAGAATCTTTTGAAAAAGAACTACGAAAAGGATAAAGAGAGCTTCCTTTCTTTTACCCGAACGTTCGAAGAGAATAAGGACGAAAAACTCGAAAAGTGCGTCTTCCGCCTGTACGATATGATGACGACGTCCGAGGAGCGCGAAGGCTATTTCGTTCGCGCGAAAGCGATCGCGAACGCCCCTCTCGAAGAAACGCCTTACGCTTCATACTATCTTTCCTATTTCAAACGTCGAGCCCTTCTCGCGGCGCGCGAATTGACCTCTTTCGCGGAAGAAGCGCGCGCTCGCGGCGCGAAAAAATACGGAGAAAAGATCGCGCAACAGCTCGGTGCCATTACGGGCGATTGCCTGAACTGCACGTCGCTTCGGGATATTTTCCTGACCGTGGATCGGATTCCGAAACGGACGATCTCCGTTTCGCCCTCGGAAAACCGCGAGTTTCCCGAGCTCAAAGCGCGCGGCGACGTCGTCTTTAAGATCTCCAAAGATTTCTTCGACGAAATGAAAAACCTCGTTAAGGATTACGGCTCTTTCGAGGCTTTGAAAAAGGATTACGCCGAGTCCGCGAAAACGATCTCCGATTTCATTGATTTTACGCAGGCGTTTTCCGAGGAATACGCGGCGATCAAAGAGCGGGAAAAAGTCCTCGATTACGGCGATCTCGAAAAGTACGCGCTCGAACTCCTCGCGAGATCCGAGATCCGCGACGCGCTCGGGTTCCGCTACGTCCTCGTGGACGAATGTCAGGACGTAAACCCCGTTCAGAACACGATCATTCGCCTGATCTCCGAAAAGGGCGACCTCTTTACGGTCGGCGACGTAAAGCAAAGCATTTATCGTTTCCGACTTGCGGATCCCGCCCTGTTTTTGAACCGCATGCGCGACGCGGAAACGGATCCCGCGGCTTCGGAAGTCATTCTGTTCGATAAAAACTTCCGTTCTTCGCCCGCCGTCGTCTCTTTTGTCAATCGGGTCTTCTCTTCGATCATGACCGAATCGTTCGGCGGCGTGGATTACAAAAAGCATTTGCTGGTCGGCAGAGAAAGCGACCCGTCGGTCGGGAAGGAAGGCGAAGTCGGGATCTTTTTCGCGCCCGAGCGGGAAAGGGAAACCTTCGAGGTCGAAGAGGTTTACAGCGTTCGAAAGGCGACCGAAGAAGAAAAAGAGGAAGAAGAGAATTGCCCCGAAGGAATTCGGATCCTGAAAAAACTTCGGGAGATCGTCGGTTCCGAGTTGTTCGACGCGCGCGCGAAAAAACCGTTTACGGTGTCGTACGGCGATATCGCGATCCTTGCGGCGAAGCGAAACGGAACTTCGATGAAGACGATCCGATACCTCGTAAAGAAAGGGATCCCCTTAAATCTCGGCGATTTTCTGAAAGAGGAAGCGAGCGCGGAAGAAGATCAACTCGTCGATCTGTTCCGTTTGCTTTTGAGCCCCGCGGACGATTACGCGCTTTTGTCCGTTCTCCGCTCTCCGATCTTTTCTTTTACGAGCGAAGAGATCGCGGAGATCGGGCGCGAGCCCGGGAAGACTTTTTACGAAAAGGCGCGGGCTTTTACGCAAGACCCGAGGGGCGAAAAAATCCGAGATGCCTTTTCGTTCCTCGATGAAACGCGCTTTTTGGCGTCCGTCCTTCCGCTCGACGAGCTTGCGGCGAAGATCGTGCGCGAGCGTTTCTCTCTTCCCTTATTGAAAGAATCGGACGGCAGAGTCCGCCTCGGTAAACTCCTTACCTTCGTCCGCTCGATCAAAGGCAGAAAGGAATCGGTCGGGCTGTCGGAATTCATCTCGTTTTACGACGAGAACCGCGACAGGACGTACGCGGGAGAGGTCGAGGATAAAAACGCGATCTCGGTCATGACCGTGCACGGCAGCAAGGGACTCGAATTCCCGGTGGTCTTTTTGATAGGAACGGGGTCGAGCGTAAACCCGAGCGCGGACACGCTTCCCGTCCTCGTCGACCGCGATCTCGGCGTCGCGAAAAGCATCGCGGACGAATCTTCGTTTGAGAACAGAAAGAATTTTGCGGTCGAATGCGTCAAGAAAAAGAAAAGAGAAGAGAGTCGTGAAGACGCGCTTCGGCTTTTGTACGTCGCTTTGACGCGCGCGAAAAATTCGCTGTACGTCACGGGTACGCTCGACGCGAAGCGATACGCTTCGCCGTCCGCGCCCGAACTCGCGTCTTCTTCCGCCGAGTGGATCGCCTATGCGACCCGCGATCTCGGGATCATCGAAAGATCCCCGATCGAAGAGGAGAGCGAGGTGTTGCAGGTTGAGGAAACGAAATCGTTTGACGAAACGGACGTTTCGAAGGTTCTTGCCGGGTTCGATTACGTTTATCCCCATCAAAGTTCGACGGTTACGGGTATAAAATACACGGTTACGGGTATAAATAGTACGGATGAAGAAGGCTTCGTTCCGCCGACGCCGCTTTTCGCGGAGGACAGGACGCAGCGAGGCGTCGCGTTCCACGCCGTTATGGAAAACCTTCCGCTTGACGTCGAGACGACGGACGACGTCGTCTGCGCGTTGGAGAATCTCGTTTTCCAAGGCGTTTTGACGGAAGAAGAAAAAGCTGAGATCGACCCTTCGCTCGCTTTGGCGGCGGCAAAAACGATTGCGAAGCTAACGGAAGGAATGAAGGTCGGGAGGGAAAAAAGCTTTATGATGCTTCTTCCCGCGGAGAGCGTTTCGTCTCTGAATTTCAGGGAAGGATCGGCGGCGGGCGGCGACGAAGTTTCGGTGCAGGGCAAGATCGATCTTCTCGCGCTTTCGGAGGGTCGGGCGATCATCGTCGACTATAAATTATCCGAGGCGCCTTCTTCCATTCTGAAAGAACGATATCGCGCGCAGCTCGATCTGTACGAGCTTGCCGTTCGTAAGGCGTACGGCTCGGTCGCGGTCGAAAAATATATTTTCGTCCTCGGGAGAAACGAATTGATCTCTTTGTGAGTCCCGGGGCAAAGGAGCGCCCCGTGGAAGGCTTTTTCAGCGGATCGGTCATTTTACTTTATATGGTCGCGCGAAACGCGTCCGAGTATATATTTCTTTCTTCGTGTCTGTTTCCGATCGGATTCGTTTTGCTCGCCTCCCTTTGTCTGCATTTCGGCGCGCCGGGCGGGATCCTTTCGGCGTATCGAAGATCGAAAAAAGTCCTTGCGAACGGCGTGATCTCGGGGGCGGATCGGGAAGCCTTTCGCGACGTGTGCTTGAAGGACGCGCCCGCTTCGTTAAAGATGGCGTTTCTGGCGTTTGCCGAGGGGGAGATCTCCGCCTTTGCTTTTTCCGAAAAAGCGCGAGAAAGCGTAAAAGATCGCCGCGCGTTTTATTTCGGCGTGTATTTCGGGCTTTCGATCGCGCTTTCCGTCCTCGTCTTTCTTTCCTTTTATTTTCTTTGCCCGTTGAGCGAAGCGTTTTTACGCTTCGCGATCTCGCTGTTTTTCGTGACGCCGAACGGCGCGATCCTTTTCTTTTTGACGCACGGGTACGCCGTCGCGTCGGAAAAAGCCGCGGTGGGACTCGCCGAGCTGTTGGACGGGAAACTGCTTCGCGTTAAGCCGTCGGGAGAGGACCTTTATCCCGCGCTTCGATATACGGGTGCGGACGTTCCGTCGGCGCCGATCGAATCGGACGAGAGAAAAACGCCCGAGGAGAGACGGGAAGAGAAATGCGGGAGCGACGGCGAACTCGGCGAGGAAGGGCTCGAACGATTGCGGCAAGTTTTGCGGGAAATCGATATGCAGAATATATGATTTCGCGCGCGTATGCGCGAAGAACGAAAAAACCGAATTTTTTTCGTCAATATACTTGCGGTCGGCGAAAAATAATGATAAACTGCATTTAGAATAAGAGGAGGGAGGAGATATGGATCCTGACGAAGATAATACTATGAAGTCTGTATCCGTCCGCTCCGGGTCTTGATTTTTTTCGCCCCCTGCGGATCTGTCCGAGGAGGCGCTTATGATCGATATCCTTTACAACGATTCCAATAAAAATCTTTGCACTTATCCCGAAGGTAATGAGTTTACTTCCGAATTTTTAGTCAATAAATGGGTCAATCTCGTTAACCCGGACGATCGCGAGATCGAAAAGATCGCGGCGATGACGGGGATCAGCGAGGACGGCATCAAAGCCGCTCTCGATGAAGAAGAGCGCGCCCGTATCGACAAAGAGGACGATTGCGTGATGATCCTTTTGGACGTCCCGATCATCGAGGAAGATCCCGAGAACGATTACTATACCTACGGCACGATCCCTATGAGTATCATACATAAGGATAATTTCCTCGTGACCGTTTGTTTGAAAGAAAACTCCGTTATCAACGATTTCAAGTACGGAAGGGTCAAGAACGTCGAAACGCAGAAATCCACTCGTTTGACCTTCCAACTTCTGTACGCGATCTCGACGAAGTATCTCTATTATCTCCGCTTGATCAATAAAGCGAGCCAACGCTTGCAGTCCAATCTCGAAAAGAATATGTCCAACGACGCTCTTCTCGAAATGCTCGACCTGCAAAAATCTCTCGTCTATTTCAGCACCTCCATCTCGGCGAACGACGCGGTCATCGAGAAACTCAACAAGCAATCCTATCTCAAAAAGTACGAAGAGGATCAGGACGTGATCGACGACGCGAGCATCGAGAACAAGCAGGCGGCGGAAATGTGTTCGATCTATCGCGAGATCATGAACGGGACGATGGAAGCTTACGGGACGATTATCTCCAATAACCTGAACGGCATTATGAAAGTGCTCGCCGCTTTGACTCTGGTATTGTCCGTTCCGACCTTGATCGCCAGCCTTTTCGGCATGAATCTCGGCGGGATCCCGGGGGAACACAGCGTCTGGGGCTTCGGCGTCGTTTGCGCGGTTTCCTTTATCCTCGCGGTCATTTCGGGTATCTTTCTTTACAAGAAAAAGATGTTCTGATTTCGCCTTTTTCGGGGTATTTTCGGGGTTGAAAATTTTTTTTGAAAAACCCTAAAAAATTCGAAAAAAAGCATTGACAAAAGTTTTTAATAATGCTACCATTATAAAGCTGTCTTTCGAAGAAGTTTAGCTTACAACGGGGGTGTAGCTCAGTTGGTAGAGCGCCTGCCTTGCAAGCAGGAGGTCACCGGTTCGAACCCGATCATCTCCACCAATTATATGGACTAATAGCTCAGTTGGTTAGAGCACACGCCTGATAAGCGTGAGGTCGGTAGTTCGAGTCTACTTTAGTCCACCAAAGCGAGAGATCGCGAAACGCAACTGTCGTTGCGGAAAGCACATTGACAACTGCATAGGAAGTTTTGTGTCACGACACTCAGGAGTGACATGAAGCTTCGTCAATTAGAAAAAATATCTTAATTATGAAGAGTAAAGAGTAATACGAATCAAATTCACTATATAGATATTTTGCTGAGGATACATTAAAACTAACGAGAAGTTAAAAAAGACTTTAAGAGATTAAGCTACGAAGAG